>JASFZJ010000078.1:0-10846 GCA_045267865.1 Sulfurovum sp.
GGATTTACAGCTTGTAATTCAACCAGTAGCACAAAAGAGAGTATTCCTCTTACTGCTAAATGTACTACACCAGCTTATCAAGTCTTGCAAAGTGGAGATGTTATCTCCAAACCAGAGACGCTTCACGATGATGCAACAACAAATGAGCCTGAAGTAGAGATAATCCATACGGAAGATGGACTCAAAAAAGTATGTATCAAAAGTGGTACAGCCGTCATTTTAAGATAGGAAGATAAATATGAAACTAAAAACAATAACACTATCAATATTACTAGCTTCTTCTCTCTTTGCAGGGAAGAATACGATGATTACAGAGAGTAAAGTAATAGAAATAGTAGAAGATACAAGTGCTTTTTATATAGGTGTTGGTGCATCTTATTTTAATCTCAAAGACAGCACTACAGAAGAGTCGTTTACAAGTTTAGGAGCAATGTTACAAGTGGGATATAAATATAATAATTACATAGGAATTGAGGCACGATATACTCAAAGTGTAGGAGATGTAGCTTATGACAAAGGTAATACACTAGCTACAAATATCTCTAATTATCCAACGACAGCTTCAAATATAGCTATTTATCTAAAACCTCAATATCCATTAGGTGATTTTAGTCTTTATGGATTATTAGGTTATGGAATGGTGCAATATACAGACCTGCCAACAGGTACAAAAGATAGACAAGAGAGTAGCTTTCAGTGGGGATTAGGAGCTGAATATTTGGTAATGGATAATATATCTATATTTGCAGATTATAGCCGTCTATATGATGGTACTGGATTTGATGGGCATGTTCCTAACTCTAATGTTTATAGTGATGTTGTGACTGTGGGGGTGAGTTATAGGTTTTAAAAAATCTCTCCATGGTTAATATTATGGAGAGATTATCAAGACCTTAAAGTTATCTATAATCTCTATCTTAAACTTTCTATCTCTTCAATTGATAGACCTGTTTTTTGAGATATAGTTTGTATAACGGTTCCCTTTATTAAGACCACAGATTAGATATTTTCAAGTCTAGGTGCAACTTTACAAATAAGATATATTTTATAAAAATAAGGGTAAAATTTATAATATTAATTATAAAAGGTAATTCTTGTCCAAAATTTTATGTACTCACTGTAACTTATCATTCTCCAAAGCCGTTATGATTATTGAAAAGCAAAATGATAGAGAGCTATTTTTCTGCTGTAAAGGTTGTCAAGGTGTTTATCATCTTCTTGGTAGTGCTGGACTTGATACATTTTATGATAAACTAGGTGATACCAAACTTAAACCTATTACAGATATTAATCCCAATTTGGAGAAATTTGATTTAGATGGTTTTAGGGATAAATATATAATTAGCAGAGATGATGGACTCTTGGAGATTAACCTCATCATAGAGGGTATTCACTGTTCGGCGTGTGTATGGCTCAATGAAAAGGTACTGCATAAAATGGATGGAGTGATAGAGACGAGTATAAACTATACCAATAATAAAGCCAAAGTAATATGGGATAATGATATAGTAAGACTCTCCCAAATTATAGAGACTATTCGTGCTATTGGGTATGATGCTTTTGCTTATGACCCACGACTTCAAGAAGAGAGAGCTATCAAGACACGCAAAACTTACTACTCTCGGATATTGGTAGCTGTGTTTGGTGCTATGAATATTATGTGGTTGGCAGTAGCTCACTATGCTGGATATTTTGGTGGAATGGAGCAGTCCTTTAAGGATATTATCAATGTAGCTCAGTTTATATTGGCTACACCTGTACTCTTTTACTCTGGATGGATATTTTTTAGAGGTGCATATTATGGATACAAAAATGGTATTGTCAATATGGATACACTCGTAGCCTCTGGAGCATTATCTGCTTATATCTACTCGATTTATGCTATGATAACCCAAAGAGGAGAGGTATATTTTGACTCTGTTGTGATGATTATTACCTTTGTGCTTGTGGGTAAATATCTTGAAGTATTAAGTAAGAAGAGTGCTGTGGATACGCTTGATAGTCTAATGGGAAGTACACCTACAGAAGTTACGACTATCGAAGATGGTAAAAAGTCACTTGTGAGTATAGAGAGTGTGAATATAGGTGATATTATAGAACTTAAAGCTGGTGAGAAGGTAGTGATAGATGGAGAGGTGACAAAGGGAGGAGCTTCATTTGATGAGAGTTCTCTTACAGGTGAGAGTATTCCTCTTTACAAAAAAGAGACCGATACTATTCTAAGTGGTTCAATATGTTTAGACTCTTCTATAGAGTATATAGCTACCAAAGATGCTTCAAACTCTATGCTCACTTCTATAGTAAATCTATTAGAAGAGTCTATCACCAAAAAGCCTCATATAGAACAACTAGCCAATACTATATCAGGATATTTCTCAACTATTATACTTGTAATCGCTGTAATGACTTTTGCAGGATGGTTTTTGTGGGGAGGTAGCTTTGAAGAGGCTCTTATTATAGGAATATCTGTGGTAGTTATCGCGTGTCCTTGTGCGTTGGGTCTAGCTACTCCAATGGCTACTTTGGTGGGTATTAGTATATCAGCTAAGAGAGGGATACTCTTTAAAGAAGCTTCATTTTTGGAGACTATGGCAAAAAGTGATATTTTGGCTCTGGATAAGACAGGAACGATTACAAGTGGAAAGCCCTCAGTAGTTGAGGTAGAGTTATATGAAGAGTTTGACACTAAACTACTTTTTGCAATAGTCGATAGGTCAAATCACCCTATCTCAAAAGGGATTAGAGAGTATCTTCAAAAAGAGTATAGCGATATAAAAACAGTAGAACTAGAAGATATAAAAGAGGTTCAAGCCAAAGGGATAGAGGCGATATATAAAAATCAAAAACTTCTTGGAGGAAATGAACAATTACTTAAAGAACATAATATTAGCGTAGTGACCTCTTCTGTAAATTCTCTATTTTTCTTTGCTATAGATGATAAAGTAGTAGCTAAATTTGAACTTACAGATACAATTAGGGAGGGTGCAAAAGAGGCAATAGAGAATATTCAAAACTTGGGTATTAGAGTAGTTATGCTTACAGGTGACCATGAGCAGAGTGCGAAATCTGTAGCCAAAGAGGTAGGGATAGAAGAGAACAATACATACTCCAAACTTCTCCCACAAGATAAGCTTCAAATTATAGATAATCTACACAAAAATAACCATATAGTGGTGATGGTAGGAGATGGCATAAACGATACTCTATCACTAGCATCATCAGATATTGCTATAGCTATGGGAAGTGGTGCTGATATAGCGATAGGAGTGAGTGATATAGTAATACTCGATGACAAACCTCAAAGTATATATGAGGCATACAGATTATCCCAAAGAACTTATAGAGCGATAGAAGAGAATTTAGGCTTTTCTCTACTATACAATATAATAGCAGTACCTCTAGCAGTGATGGGATTTGTCAATCCTCTAATAGCAGCATTATCTATGAGTCTTAGTTCGCTTGTAGTAGTAGCCAACTCTATGAGGATTAAGAGGATAAGATTTTAGATTAAAATTAAAGGAAAAAAATGAGTGAGAGTGTAGTAATATTAATGATAGGAGTATCAACATTTTTAGGCTCTTTGGGGCTTATTGGGCTTCTTTGGGCAGTGAAAACTGGACAATTTGATGATGAATCTAAATTTATTGATGCTGTGAGGTATGATAATGAAGAGGATTTAAGAGATGCTGTTATGATGGAAGAGAAAAAGAAGAAGAGAAAAAAACTTAGAGAAGAGAAGAGAGAGAAGTCTTATGCTCCTCCTGATTAAAAGCACGACTCAACAAAGGCGATAATAGGCTCAAACTCTTTTTTGGATAAATCCCATAATTTTGTATCCTCTTTGTCATCTACAAAAGAAAATTGAGCTTGATTTCTATTTCTAGGTTTTTCTGAAAACTTAATATATGCTTCTACTTCATGTTTATCTATGGCCCTTTTTTCAATATTTTCTATAGTATTAGTTAGGCACTTTTTATACTCTTCAAAGCATTGAAGTTGAGGAATATTTTCTTTATCTAAAGAAGAGAGTAATAATGTTTCTAAATTACCTAAGTCCTTATCATTTGGTGTTAGAAAATAAGTAAATTTATTTTTATCTATCATTGAATTTTCGATAGCTTTTATCACTATTTCTTTTGATTTATCAAAAATTTTATCAGCATCGGTAATAATTCCAATTTGTTTTATTTTTCGTTCCATAGGCTTGATAAGATTTTCTAAGGCATTCTCTAATTTATCTTGTCCATTTAGATTTATAATTTGTAGATTAGGATTTTTTTGATTTATAAATGTTACTATTTTAGGGTTTATCTGTCCTTTTCTTACAAAATCATCAAAACTATTTTCCTCATTCATCTTACTATAAATATACCTTACAAGATTTGTATCTGTAATACCCTCTACCAATAATATCTTCATTATCTTATATCCATTCCAGCATCTACTGTGGCTGTAAATGAGCTATATTTTCGTATAATTGGATAGATAGTATTATCTTCATCTTTCTCTAATGTAAGAGAAGTAATTTTATAATACTTCATATCTTCACTCGCCCTATTGAGTGCTTCTATAGACTCTTCATCATGAGTCGTCACAAAGAGTTGAATATTCTCTTTATCTACAATCTCTATAATCGCCTTCCAAATATCATATAGTTTAGTGTGATGTATGCCATTTTCTATCTCATCTATAAGTACCGTACCATTTGTATTAGCTAATAAACTACATAGTATCTCTATAAATCTATTTGTTCCCTCTCCTAATTCAGAGGAGATAAAAGATTGTAAAGGATTTTCAACTGTTATTCGTAAAACTGTAGATTGTACACTCTGTCCATCATGTGCTATTATCTGAGTTAGATAAGGTTCTATTCCTATAATATTATTATCAATAATTTGAAGATACTTTAAAAAAGCATCTTGTTTATTTAACTCTTGAACCTTGCTATAAAGATGTGTTAAATAATAGTTATTTGGACGAGATGAATTAATAAAAAGTGTTTGAAACTCGACAGAAGAGAGTTCTTGATTAATTTCAAGAGGAAGTATATCTTCAAAAATATCATCATAGTACATTACTAAAAACTCTTTAACTTGTGGATTAACATATTGTTGTTTTAGTTTCTCATGTTCTTCTTCTGTCAAAGTATTGTGTTTTGATTGAATTACTATTTTTTTATCTAAATATTTTATATCTAAAAAAATACTTTTTAAATAAATATAAATATCATTATAATTTAAACCTCTACTAGCAAATATATACTCAATATTTTTTTTAAATAACCTTAAATTAGTAGTATTTTTTGATACACTCAAAGCTTCCAATAGAGCCGTCTTGCCCACATTATTCTTACCACTAATTATATTTATTTGACTTAATTTATCTATTTTAAAATCTTTAAAACATTTATAGTCATTAATCTCAAACTCTTTTATTATCATCTAGATTATTCCTTTTTTCACTTAAAAATAGTATAGCATATATGTCATTATATGTAAAGATTTTTTTATGCACTAGCTAGATTAGGAGTCATAAAAGAAAACTATGATATAATCATATCAATAAATATTAAAAGGATATGGTTATGTACTTTAAAAGATACTTTTTGGCTTCTATTTTCTCTTTTGCTCTGCTTAATGCTGAGAGTAGTGTAGGTATAGGCATCAATAATGAGTCGATAGAGTTACAAGGCTCTATGGACTTAAACGCCTTTGCATACTACTCTGATATTACAAGTTATAATGTAGATATATCTTATCTCAATATTGAGACTGACCGTGTGACAAGTGATAGTTTGACAAGTATAGGAATAAATGGTGAGAATGAACTTCAAGGAGCTCAAGGTGTGAAGTTGGCACTAGGTGGTAAGATGGTATTTAGTAAAGATTTTATGGCATTTCCACTATATGCAAAGGCTACTTTTGATATGCCTTTTAATGGTGCAATACCTCTCATTACAATGGCAACAAGCTTAGCTTATGCACCTCCTGTCTTATCTTTTAGAGAAGCATACTCTTATAGTGAGTTTAGAGTAGAGGGAGATATGGAACTAATACCAAATATACATCTATTTACAGGCTACAGAAGTATAGATACCAACTATATGACCTACGACAAAGTCTTTGATGAGGGCTTTTATGGTGGTATGAAGATGAAGTTTTAAAAGATGAAGTTTTTAAATATGTAGGGTGTGTAATCACGCACTATTTATATATATTATGGATTAAGGAATAAAAATGAGCATAGCAAAAACTATATTTAGAGAGTATGATATTAGAGGAATTTTTGAGAAAGAACTCAATGAACAGAGTGTTAAACTTATTGGATACTTTTTTGGTCAAAAAGTGGGAGGATATAAAGTTGTCTCTATAGGGTTTGATGCAAGAACTCACTCACCACAATTACGAGACTATTTAGCTTCTGGACTTAATAAAGCAGGTTGCACGGTGCTTGATATGGGAATGGTAGCCACTCCTGTAAACTACTACTCAAACTATATAGAGTTTGATGGTATCTCTACTGATGCTTCTATTATGATAACAGGGTCACATAATCCTAGTGAGTATAATGGATTTAAAATTACTCTTGATAAATCACCATTTTTTGGTGATGATATTTATGCTTTGGGTGATGAGATTATATCTAATAGTGATTTAAAGATAGAGGATAATACTACTAAGATAGATATAGATGTTAAGAGTAGATATATAGATTATATGACAAAAGAGTTTGCACACCTCAAAGGTATGAAGAGCAAAATTGTAGTTGATGGTGGCAATGGTGTTGCTGATACTGTTTTGAGTGATATATTTAATGCTTTAGAGTTTGATTATAGAGGATTGTATTTAGAGCCAGATGGCTCATTTCCCAATCACCATCCAGACCCCTCTGATGAGAAAAATCTTGTAGATATAAAGAAAGCTCTTACGCAAGAGGGAGATATAGCATTTGCCTATGATGGAGATGCTGACCGTATAGCTGTACTCACTCATAAATATAATATCAAAGGTGACCAGATGGCACTTTTGTATAGTATGAAGATGATTAATCCTACAGTTATTGGAGAGGTGAAGTGTTCGCAGGTGATGTATGATGAGCTTACTCGCAGGGGAGCAACTGCTATTATGTACAAAACAGGACACTCAAACCTAAAAGTAAAGATAAAAGAGACCAATGCAGAGTTAGCTTGTGAAGTGAGTGGACATATCTTTTTCAACGATAGATACTTCGGATATGATGATGCTATCTATGCCACTCTACGAATGCTAGAACTCATATATGATGGAATAGATTTAGATGAAGAGCTTGATGCTTTGCCACAAGTATTTTCAACAGAAGAGATAAAAGTAGAGACCACAGATGAGCAGAAATTTGCTATTATGGATAGAGTTAAAGAGATTTTAAAAAATCCTCCAGCATCTTTGCCTAAAATTTTAAATATAATAACCGTTGATGGAGTGAGAATTAACTTTGAGAATGGTTGGGGGCTTGTGAGGGCTAGTAATACAACACCTGTATTAGTTACTCGTTTTGAATCAACAGATGAAAACTTAGCAAAGCTATATGAAGATGAGATAAATAAAATAATAGTAGAAGCAAAAGAGTCTCTATGATAAATAGACTCTATTTTAAATCAAATGATAAAGAGATAGAGCAAAGAGCTTTTAATGCAATAAAAGAAGAACAAAAGAGTGTTGGTTATTATGCTTTACCATCAGCTAATATTGATTATATATTAGATTATGCTTCTACGATAGAAGATAATATAGAGTCAATCGCTGTAATAGGAATAGGTGGAAGCTCATTGGGTGCAAAAGCTATCTATGAGTTTTTGAAACCTGTAGAGAAACTATCTCGTAAACTCTACTTTTTTGAGAGTACTGACCCTATTAATATTCAAAATCTCTTAGAGAAGATAGATGTAGAGAAAACACATTTTTTAGTGATAAGCAAATCAGGTTCAACAGTAGAGACATTTTCTATCTATAAATATATTCTTTCCTTGCAACCAAATAACTCTTATTATACATTTATCACAGACCCCAATTCACCATTAGAGGCGTATGCAAATGAGATAAAATCAAAAGTAATGTATCTACCAGATAGCGTAGGTGGTAGATTTTCTGTTTTATCAGTTGTGGGACTCTTACCTCTTGCACTTTGTGGTGTTGATATAAAGGCTCTACTTAAAGGAGCAGGAGAGATACAAAATAGCTTTTTTAATAAAGGCTATATAGAAAATATTCTACTTCAAAAAGCATCTTTTTATGCTAAACATCACGCACAATATCATATTAATTGTCTCTTTGCCTATTCAGAGTCTTTACAATACTTTTGTGAATGGTATGTACAACTTTGGGGAGAGAGTTTAGGTAAAAAGCAGAGGCATAGTGCTTTTAATGTAGGACTTACTCCTATTGGACTTATTGGTCCAAAAGACCAACACTCATTTTTGCAACTAATAATGGAAGGGAGTAGAGATAAATCTATCACTGTGATACAGATAGAAGATTTTGAGTCTGATATGAGAGTACCAAATATCTCTCTACCTAACTTAGAGTCACTTGATACTCTCAATAATTTATCCTTTGCAAATCTTATTACAATGCAGTGTAATGCCGTAATAGAAGCTATAGAAAATCAAAAAGATATACCACTAGATAGTATTATTATCCCTAAGATAGATGCTTATAATATAGGAACTCTTATTTACTATTATGAACTACTCACATCTTTAGTGGGAGAGTTAATAGATGTAGATACTTATAATCAACCAGGGGTTGAGGTGGCTAAGATAATATTGAAAGAAAAATTAAAATATAAAAAATAAATAAATCAAACTGGAGACTATAATGAACAGAAAAAACTTTGCACTAATTGGAGCATCTGGATATATCGCACCAAGGCACATGAAAGCTATCAAAGAGACAGGAAATGAGCTCGTCGCTGCACTTGACCCTTATGATGGTATTGGTATTATGGATAGTAATTTTCCTAATGCTGACTTTTTTACAGAGTTTGAACGATTTGATAGATTTGTAGATAAGTGGCGTAAAGATACAGGAAGGAAAATAGATTATATCTCTATCTGTTCACCTAACTATCTACATGACTCTCATATACGATTTGCTCTAAAGAGTGGTGCTGATGCTATATGTGAAAAACCTTTGGTATTAAATCCTTGGAACATAGACCAATTAAAAATTATTGAACAAGAGACAGGTCAAAAGATTTATAATATCTTGCAACTTAGACTTCATCCATCAATTATAGCACTCAAAGAAAAAGTAACTAAAGAGTTAGCAGAAAATCCAGATAAAATATATGATATAGATTTAACCTATTTAACCAGTAGAGGGAAATGGTACTTTGTCTCTTGGAAAGGTGACCAATCTAAATCAGGTGGAATTGCATCTAATATAGGTGTACATTTTTATGATATGTTGTCTTGGATATTTGGAGATGTAATAGAAAATATTGTACATCTAAAGACTCCTGATGCCAATGCAGGTTTATTTAGACTTAAAAATGCAACTGTTAGATGGTTCTTATCAGTCAATTATGATTATATACCAGAGGGTGTTAAAGCTTCTGGGCAGAGAACATATAGAAGTATAAGTGTTGATGGTGAAGAGATGGAATTTAGTGGAGGATTTACAGATTTACACACTAGAAGCTATGAAGAGATACTCAAAGGTAATGGTTTTGGATTAGATGAAGCGTATGGTTCTATAAATACCGTTTCAACTATTAGAAACTTAGAACCTATTGGATTAAAAGGTGATTACCACCCTTTTTGCAAAAAGATACTTAATTAATGAGTCAATATTTCGCTCATCAATCATCTTATATAGATAAAAATGTAAATATTGGTAATAATACTAAGATATGGCATTTTTCACATATATTAAAAGATTCAAATATTGGAGAGAATTGTTCTTTTGGTCAAAACTGTGTAGTTGGACCAAAGGTAAATATTGGAAATGGTGTAAAAGTACAAAATAATATATCTATATATGAAGGTGTAGAGATAGAAGATGATGTATTTTTAGGACCATCTATGGTTTTTACAAATGTGATTAATCCACGAGCTTTTATTGTGCGTAAGGAAGAATTTAAAAAGACGCTTCTCAAAAAGGGCTGTTCTGTGGGAGCAAATGCCACTATTATTTGTGGTTTGACTATAGGTGAGTATGCTTTGATAGGTTCAGGTGCTGTTGTAAATAAAAATATAAAACCTTATGCTCTTATTGTTGGTGTTCCGTGTCGTCAAATAGGTTGGGTAAGTAGAGCTGGAAATACTCTTGTATTTAATGAAAAAAATGAAGCAGTTGATACATTTGATAATAGTAGATATGTTATAATAGATGAAAACTTAAGGAGATATGATGCAGTTGATAATTGATATTCCTAGTAATTCATTAGGAGATAAGATTATACAGATACTAAATGTATTTAAAAGTGATGGCATTAAGATAGAGAAACGAATAGAACCCAAAAAGATTGATGAAAGTTTATTTACCAAAGAGTATATTGAAGAGAATTGGAAAGAATTAGTTATGGGTTGTAAAAGTGATCCAGATTATTATAAAAGTGAGCAATATTATAATGATAGGGGTGAGTATTTAATGGAAAAATATAGATAATGAATTATTTAATAGATTTGAATATTATTTTTGATTATTACAATAATGAAAGACGAGAGTTATTTCCAAGTTCATCTATAGTGATTGATAGATTACTAAATAGCAATAGTGATAGTCTCTATATATCTTCTTCATCTTTAGATAATTTAGAATTTACTAAAGCACAGGAGTTAAAAAGAGAGTTTGGATTTGCAAGTAAA
>JASFZJ010000079.1:0-26285 GCA_045267865.1 Sulfurovum sp.
ATTTTATTTACTTTTATGAAACAGATGGTGTACTCCTTGTTTATATATTAATTCCTTATTATATTCATTTAAGGTTATAGGGGTGATGAATGTCGGTAAAAGCTATTTTATTTGAAGATATAGATGCCACAAAGGCTATTAAAACTTGTGAAAAAAGCTTGAAAAAAAATCCAAATGATGCTCATACACTGTTTCTGTTGGCAAGGGCATATAGCAAAGATAAACAATATAAAAAGGGATTTGAATATGCTCTTAACTCTTGTATCAAGGGAGATAGTGGAGGTTGTACACTTTTTGGAGGGTATTATTATAAAGGACTCCATACACCACAAGATAAAAAACGAGCTTTTTTACTCTATCTAGCATCATGTACCAAAGGCAATCCTGTAGCATGTACCAATATCGCCCAGATGAAAGAGAAAAATGACCCATATAGCAAAGCATATCTAACACCTTCTAGTGATTTATTATTAGACGCTTGTATAAGAGGCAACTATCCCCATGGATGTGAAATCTATAGCAATCATATCTACTTCAAGAAAATAGCTTATGACCAAGAAAGATATGAATATAGTAACTATAAAGCTTGTATAAATGGTATAGAAGCATCTTGTAAACGATTATGGTCGCTATATGATGAGTATAAAATACCCATCAAAGAGAAAAAATTAGAGTATGTATTAGAGTTATCATGTACAAATGGTAATAAAAATGCTTGTGAGAATGCATATAGATAACTCCATTATAGCTTGTAATGCAGACTTTTTCTATTCGTTCCCACGAAATCGTGGGAACGAAAAAAAGTATATGAGATAGAGAGCAAAATAGCAGATAGATTTGGTAAACTTGACACGATTACTAGAGTATTTTATAGATGTGATGGTGATGAAAGTATATTTATAGAGTTTAGGGAAGAGGGGAAAGAGAGATTAGTTTTGAAGGCTCGGAGTAAAGATGATGATATTATTGGGATTGCTTTGGGGTGGTTTGGATAGAGGAGAGGTATTATATTATCCCTTTAACCCTAAATAATATTTATACAAATAAGCAAAAGTACATTGCTTTTTACTTCCTCTTTTATAATCAATAGAAATAACCCCATTAATTATCAATATTTCTTCTATGTCTTTTTCTGTTTTATTATTTAATTTAATATTTGATGAATTGAGAAAATATTTTAAAAATTTATCATAATTTTCTGGTTTCAAACTTCTATATCGTAAATTATCAGGGAAAGATGATGAACCATTAATATGTTCAATAATGATTTTTAAGTCTTCATTTCCTTCTTCATCTACTAAATCTCCAAAGTGTCTTTTAACACAATTTTTTCGTACCTCTTGATTTGTATAAAAAAATGCTCCTAAAATAGGTTTTTCATAATATTCATTTGTATTTTTAAATTCTCTTTCCATTGCAAAGTTGATTAAATCCAAAAATGGTCTTAAGCTAATACTATTATTTGCATCAGCTAAATTATTATAAAACCAATCATAAGTCAAAATATCTTTTTTATATGAAACTTTAGGAGGATATGGATACTTCCCAAAAAATGTTTCTACAAGAGATTCAATATGATGTCTATCCAAATCAATTTGATTATAACTATTTTTTTGATTAATTTTTTTATGAATAGTATCTATTCTATCTTTTGTCATATCACTATAAAGCTCCATAATTCTAAAAAAATCATCTTTAGCATAAGCAAAAACAATTTTAAAGAAAAATGCAAATATTTCATCTTTAGACCACTCTAATTTTATAATTTTTGTATCTAATGAATTTTTGTTAGTTATATTTGTTAATTTCTGATATAAATCTTTTCTCAAAAATAGTTTAGGCTGAATTTTAAGATAAGGAAAGTTTTTACAATATTTAATTAAAGGAGAGATAACATCTGCCCATAATATAGGTTTAACAAAATAGTCTAATTGGTCAAAGGTTACCATTAAGTTTATATCATGCTTTTTTAAATAAATATCAATATTTTTTAACTCATTTTCAATTAAAATCATCTTTTTATCATCTTTAATAATACCTTCAAAAAATATTTTATCTTCTGTTGAATTAGTTAATTTTTTAGGTAAGTTTAATTGAATAATATCTTTTGTATGTGTATAATTTTCTAGTTTGTTATTCAACAAAATAGCATTTAAAATATAGATAGTCCAAAATCTTTTATAAAAAAATTCTTTATCTTGAATACTGTAATGATTTAATGTTTCTATTGAGAAATAATTTTTTCCTTCATTCTTTATATTATTATCAGATATAGATATTATATCAATAACAGTAAATTTAATTTGGTTTTTACTTGCTTTTCCTTTTAATTTATTAAGAAAATTAGTATCATTAAGAGCCATATAAAAAGCTGTTTTACCTGTACCTTTACCTCCAATAAGTAAAAATTTATCAAAGTTAAATATATCTTCCATAGATTTTCTAAAATAGAACTCTTTACTGAGATACTCTTCATTATATGTATTATATTCAGCATAAAGTTTTGGATAATTATTATATACTTTTTTGAGTATTCTATTTTTTAATTCTAAAATATTTAATTTCTCTGACTCTAAATCTATTGATTTTTTTTCTATTTGAACTAGTTCTTCTTTTTCTTTATCCTTATCTGATATATATTCAATAATTTTATTAAATAGTTTTTTATATTCAGATGATGTATTATCTTTAATAAATTCAAAATAATCTTCTTTATCATCTTCAATAGTTCCCAAGTTTCCTAAAATAGTTGAAGGTCTTAAATCAAAAATTTCTGGACTATAATTCTCATCCGTAATTTCAATAAGATAATTACTTACTTTATCTGAAAAATCTTTGACCCTTTTGCTATATCCACTACTTTTATGTACTAATGAATTAACAATTATTGGATTTATACTATTTTTAGAATCCTTGTAAATTTCATTTAAAAATAGTTTTAATCCTGGTTCTGTTTGAATATTACTCTCAAAAAGTCCAATAATAGTACTGCTTATTCGATGAATTAAAAATCCAAAAACATCATTAAATCCTGTTCTTGAATCTATTAATATCACATCGGGATTAATATCTCTATTAATATCGTCTATCAAACCCAAAACTTGATTAATAATAGTATCCGTACTATTAATATCAATTCTTGCTAAGGCTTCTATATAGCTATTTAAATTATCTTCTCCAAATAAGTTACCCGATGGCATTACATAAATAGAACCATCTCCTGAATACTCTTTGGATACTTCAATAGTATAATTTTGTAATAAATCTAGTTTTTCTGTTGAGGCTTCTTTATCTAAGATATATTCTAAAACACCATTTTTATTTTTTAGCGTATCAAGTGAAAAATCAAAATAGTTGGTAAATCCAGGAGCTTCAAAATCAAAATCTAATATAACAACTTTTTTCTTATAATGATAGGCGTAATAGTTTGCAAAAGTAATTAATGAAGTTGTCCTTCCTACACCTCCTTTATAACTATAAAAAGTCACAATAGGGACTTCACTTTTTTTATTACATTCACTTTTGTCAATTAAATTAATGAGTCTTCTTCTATGCTCTTTATCTATTTTTTTCTCAAAAAGTTTTTGATAATATATATCATTTTTGTATTCATTTTCACTTATCCATTCATCAATAGAAATATCAACTAACCCAAAGTTTTCTATTTTATTTTTTATATCAATATTTTCATCACCAACTATATCAACAGAAAGCGTCGTATTTAAATTCAGATAAATTCTATATTTATAAATAATATTCTCTTTTTCAAGAGCATCTAAAAATTTTTCTAATTTATTAATTTCTTTTAATCCTAGTAGCATTATATTATCCTTTTATTTGTACTGTTGCAGTGTTATATATGTTTGTTTGGCAAATTCAAAGAAAGACAATATTTCCTCTTTAGTAAAAGTTACTTTTTCTTTATATCTAATTTCAGAATCCCATTTAGAAAATAAATTTTTATTATTATCATAATCGGTAAGTCTATTAATACTTTTTGACTCCATTAACTCTTTTAAATATATAAGATGATGTGTTTGCATACTATTTTTTGTATATTTTAATCCATGAGAACTTATTTTACTTATATCAATTTTTCTATCATATTCAATAGCAGAATAGATAGAAAATTTTAAAATAGTTTCAAATATATAACCTGTTAAATAGTAAAGAGTAGTTAATATATTTATCTCATTTTGTTTACAATTTGTATCTAGTGAAGCTATTAAACATTCACAGGCTATGAGATGTTTTTTTGAAGCTTTTTTAAATTCAGGGTAATACATTAGCATAGTAACAATCCTTATGATTTTTTATTGTATTATAACTTTTTTTACTTTGTTTGAGTGGACAGATATTTTACCCAAATTACGCATAGCCATATTACACTCCAAAATTTCAGCCAAAGATACAGAAGATGAGATATAGAGCGAAATAGCAGATAGATTTGGAAAACTAGACTCCATCATAAGAGCCTTCATAGACACAATGGTAATCAAAGTATTAGCAAGAGAGAGGAGATAAATAAGTTAAAGCCAATATTTGATAATTTGTATAATATAGTTAGAAGGAAAGGAGACTTTAAAAGGCATCATGCATAACTAGCTAAAAGTAAGTTTACACTTTACCTACAAAGGGCAACTACAAGGGATTTGCCCCTACACGATGTTAGTATCCCTTGTGGGTACCCTAAAGTGTAAACTACTTATGAAAGATGCCTTAATTTTGTCTAAGCTCTTCATACTCACTAGGTATCAGATAATCCTCTATACGAATAACCTCTTCCCACAAGTTATGTTCTAATCCTATCTGATATAATCTATCAAGTGCTTTAATCTGAAGAGAACTTAGAGATACAGACTCATCTGATGCGTACATATCCAAATATTTTGTAAGCATATCACTTGATATGCGTACTAGATTATCATTTTCCAGTTTACTACAAAGCTCATCTTTGCGTACATTGGCTACTTTGACACCATCAATAAGTATATTTTCTATATCAATAGCACGATTAAGAGGCAAACTTCTTCGTATTGCCATACCACCAAGAGGCAGAGGCAAATTCTCTCCTGCAAGTTCTACCCAAATATCCCAAATCTCTTTTTCGACCTCTAAACTCTCATCAAAATCTAAAATAGACTCGTGAATAAGCACACCAGCATCTACTTCACCACGCACCACAGCACCCTCTATCTCCAAAAAGTCCATATAGACAGGTCTGGCATCAGGATAGTAGATACGAAAAAGCATAGCATTAGTAGTATATTTACCAGAGAGAGCTACTTTGAAGTTTCTCTTTAGTTTTTTATCTTTACGACGAATAAGCTTAGGACCATAACCCTCACCAAAACTCACAGCAGTCCGTAGCAAAGCATACTCATCTTTGATAAGTGGATACATACCAAAGCTAATAGCACTTACATCATAAGTACCTTTGAGAGCCTCCACATTGAGAGTCTCTATATCAAGACCGATATTAGTAAACTCATAATCTTTGGTATCTACCCAACCAAATTTAATAGCAAAGTACATAAATATATCATCTGCATCAGGTGAATGGGCTAGTTGTATTTTTTTCATTTTTAATTTCCTTATATAAAACTTGTTATATAGTAATGTTTTCTCGAACAGGGTAAATGATAAAACTCAATACCATCTTGTTTGCTAACATAAAACTTACCTTTTACATTTGTATTCAGACTACCTTTTTTAGAAAAAACTATAAATTTAATATTTAAAGTATTCATTTTAATATCATAATAAACTTTTAAAATAGATTTTAAATAGTCAATAAAAACGCGACTACTTTTAAATTGAGATATAAAACCTTTTGCACCATCTTTTAATTCACAGATAAATATATATTGTTGATTTGCTATACTAGTCAAGATAATTGCATCATTTCCTTTATCAAAGCCTTTTCCATTCTCAAAGTAAGGACTAATTTTATGAATACCTTTATACTTTATCATTTTACAATCTAGTTCAAACCCAAATGTATTATCTTCTGATTCAAATTTTAATAAATCAATTCTATTACACTCTGCTTGACTATTCTCTTTGATATAAAAGCTATTTTCCTCTGAATTATAATTTTTTAATTGAGCTTTATCATAAATTATATCTTTTAATATATTATACATATTTTAATTTTCTATATTAAAGTATATATCGTCCATAGAACAAGAGAGTTCATTAAGAACATTGTCAAATGTATCCACTTCCATACCCATATTATCTATAGGTGCAATACTCAAAACTCCATAATTGTTAATATAAGAAGTTATCTTTTTATAATCTAAAATATCTTGCTCTTTGTAGCCATATTTTTTCATTATTTTTTCTTTATTAGTTATACTATGTTTTAACCTAATTAAATTATTGAACTCTTTAATCATATAATCGCTATGAGTCGTAATAAATATATTAATACCTTTATTTGAGAGGTGAGCCAATAGTCTTGTTATTTTCCTATGGTTATCAGGATGGAGATTTAGCTCAGGTTCGTCTATAATTAATAAATCTCCTTTTATAGCACTATGTTTTATATAAAAATATAACTCCATTAATGATTTGGTAGCAGAAGATGAGAAGTACAGAGGAATCTGTTTTTTATTTTTTTTAGTCATAAAATAGACCTCTTTATTTACAACTTTATAACTTCCTTGTAAAATATCAGAAAAATATCTATTTATCTCTCTATCTCCATACAAAAAACTCTTTTTCTTAGATATACCATCTCCCAATTCACGAGTATAATCAATATTATCTTTTACAGGCATTGCATATCTTGATATAGCCTCTGTAAACATCTTAAAAGGGTCTATATCTTTCCCTTTATTATTGGTAATATGTTCAACCATTACATTTTTATTTATATCTAGCTCTTTATAAAAGAGTGAAATTCCTGTTCTTTCACTTGTGATAATAAATGGTTTCTTAAAATATTGATGAAAATAAATTTCTCCTAAAGCTTGATTTATAGACTGTTCTAAAATAAAATGTGGAAGTGGTTTTTTTGAATTTGTATTTAATATTGAAATCTCTAATATTTTACTATCTTTCTCTTTTTTCATCTGCAAAATATCTTTTTTTGAAGATGTCATTTTACTATCAAATGCTAAATCTAAGTCTAAAATAAAATTATCTATCTTCACTTCAAACATACTATCATCAAACCAATCACTATCTACGCTAAATACACTTCCTAGCCTAGCTGTATAACTTTTTGATAAATTACTTAAAATACTTGTGATATTCTCTTGAAACTCTTCTAAGTCAATACTACAAAATCCATTCTCATTTAACTCTATAATATAGTTATTTGATAGGTCAAAATCTATCAACTCTTTCCACATAGACAAAAATCCATAAATAGAATAAGTGACATAAGTTTTTCCTGTATTATTTTGTCCACAAACAATAGTTAAATCATTTAATGTAATTTCGCTATCTTCAATAAGACCAATATTTAATAATCTAAACTTCAACACTTTATTATATTCCTTTTAACTATAGAAAAGTTTTAATTTAATTTTAGCAAAATATTCCAAATAGTATAGTAAATATATAAAAAATATGACAATTTGACATATTTATATCGCTTATATCCAAAAGATACTACAATGGCATATATAATTTAAATCAACTTACTAAGGATTGAAAATGGCAATAGATGCAAATAAACAAAAAGCACTAGATATGGCGATTAAACAGATTGATAAAACATTTGGTAAAGGGACTCTGATGAGACTAGGAGATAAGGAGTTTGAACCTATCAAAGCCATCTCCACAGGCTCTTTAGGACTAGATATGGCTTTGGGGATTGGTGGTATCCCTCAGGGGCGTGTTATAGAGATATATGGACCAGAGTCATCTGGTAAGACTACTTTGGCACTACAAACTATCGCATCTGCCCAAAAAGAGGATATGATATGTGCTTTTATAGATGCTGAACACGCTCTTGATGTAGTATATGCCAAAAATCTAGGCGTAGATACTGATAATCTGCTAGTATCTCAACCAGATTTTGGAGAACAAGCCCTAGATGTACTAGAGACTTTGACTCGTTCAGGTGCTGTGGATTTGATAGTTGTAGATAGTGTCGCTGCTTTGACTCCCAAGAGTGAGATAGAGGGAGATATGGGAGATACTCATGTAGGTCTTCAAGCTAGACTTATGTCACAAGCCCTAAGAAAGCTCACAGCGATACTCCACAAGACCAATACAACAGTAATATTTATCAATCAAATCCGTATGAAGATAGGAACTATGGGATATGGCTCACCAGAGACTACCACAGGTGGTAATGCGTTGAAGTTTTACTGTTCAGTGCGTATAGATGTACGACGAATAGCCACTCTAAAACAAGGAGAGTCAAGCATAGGTAACCGTGTCAAAGCCAAAGTAGTGAAAAACAAAGTAGCTCCACCATTTAAACAAGCAGAGTTTGATATTATGTTTGGAGAGGGCATCTCATTTGTAGGTGAACTAGTTGATTATGGTGTCAAGCTAGATATTGTAGATAAATCAGGAGCGTGGTTTAGCTATGGAAGCACGAAATTAGGACAAGGAAAAGAGAATGCCAAAATCACAATCAAAGAGAATCCAGAGATGATGGCAGAGATAGAAGCCAAAATCAAAGAGGCACTAGGATATGGTAAAAAGCCTACAGTAAATGAGAGTGAGATGAATGAAAGTGAGATGAACGAGGATTGATTATTCGTAGGGGTAGATACCATATCTACCCTCTCCTCTACTTAACAATACACCGAGCCATAAAAAACTCTCTATTATAATTTGGTGAGTTAAAGTTATCTCCTACTAGTGACCAATCAGAAGATTTTTGAATAATAACTGTTTGAGATACTTTTCTAGTTGCTCTGCTCTCACAGATGATTGGTAAATCTTTCTCGAAAGCTACTCTAACCTCTGACATTCTTTGAGTTGTGATGTAGTAGTGAGCAAAAATAAGCAAAGCTAATACAATAAAAACTGAGATTAAACCCTTTTTGGGTGCATCTTTGGACATAAAGTCTCTTGTGGTTACAAATAGGGTGACTGCCATAATGAAAGTGGCTATTATAAGATAGGCACCCTCCAAAAATAGAAAATTTTGCATAAAATCTGCCTTTATTGTGAATTGGGTAATGATAACACACTTCATAAACTATTTTGATTGATAAGTATCAAGCAATTTGAAGCAAAAACCCTCTATACTAACTATTAAAAATTAGGATTAAATTGTGAATAGATTAAAAAAATATCTTCCTATCGCTTTAGCCATTGGGTTTTTTATATTTGGGCTTAGTGCTTTTTTAGAGAGTAAAGCATCAGATAAAAATGCTCGTATATATAAAGCTGTCCAACAGTATAGTCCATACTATCTCAAAAAACGCTTTGGAGGTATCTCAATTTTGAGCAAACATGACTCAGAGTTTAAGGAAAAGCCTACTAATATGGAGCTATTTAAAGAGTTAGAGAGATTGGAAAAGATTTGGGGACAAAAACATCTAAAGATAGAGAATAACACTCTAATCATAGTAGATAATAATCAAACTCAACTCTTTTCATTACCTTTAAAGAGTGCTAATGAGTTAAATTTTTTACAAAGTTATTATGGGATAGGAGCTAAATAGATATGATTGATATTGTACTTACTCTCACTTTTAGTATAGTTATGCTCTTTTTCCTAGTTTTTCCTGCTATGAAGAGTGTAGAGTTTATAGAGACCCATATAGATGTTCCTAATAAGTGGCATACTCCTCTTCTTCTCTTTATAATAATCTTCTTTTCACTTCTTATAGGTCTATTTTTAAGGTTTGCTTAATCGACTATTAACCATATTTTTGATATGATTTATACTAAAATTTATATAGAAAAGATTAAAAATATGAAAAAAGAGAAATATATCTGGATGGATGGAGTAATGACTCCATGGGATGAAGCAAAGATACATGTACTCTCTCATACCCTCCATTATGGTAATGGAGCGATTGAAGGGACAAAAGCGTATAAGACTGTAGATGGCAGATGTGCTATTTTTAAGCTTCAAGAGCATACACAACGACTTCTTAACTCTTCAAAGATGACTCTTCTTGATGTTCCTTTTACTGCCGAAGAGCTAAATAACGCACAGGTGAAGCTACTCCAAGAAAATGAGCTATTTGATGGTGCTTATCTGCGTCCTTTGGTATATTTGGGTTATGGAATTATGGGACTTTATCACAAAGATTGTCCTGTACAAGTATCTATCTCTGCGTGGGAATGGGGTGCATATTTAGGAGATGAGGGACTCAAAAAGGGCATTAGACTCAAAATCACCTCTATGACTAGGACTCCAAATACATCTAGTATGGGCAAAGCAAAAGCAGTAGCCAACTATCTCAACTCTCAGATGGCAAAATTTGAAGCAGTGGAAGCTGGTTATGATGAAGCACTCCTAAGAGATGACCAAGGGTATATAGCAGAAGCTAGTGGTGCGTGTTTCTTTATGGTGAGAGATGGTGTGCTTATCTCTCCTCCTAGCGACAATACTTTGGAGTCTATCACTCAGCAGACTATCATAGATTTGGCAAATGATTTTGGTATCCCTGTAGTACGCAGACGCATCACTAGAGAAGAGATTTATATAGCAGATGAAGCATTTCTCACAGGTACAGCAGCAGAGGTCACACCTATCAGAGAGGTAGATGCTAGAGTGATTGGAATTGGTTCTCGTGGAGTCATCACAGAGAAACTACAAACAGCTTATTTCGATGTAGTAGCAGGAAAAAACCCTGACTATATACAACATTTAACATACATAAACTAAGGAAAAACTATGCCAGCAGATATGAACGACTATTTCAAAAAGAAAAAACCAGCTAAGAGTGGAAACGGTAATGGAAACAGTGGAGGAAGCAATAACGGTGGAAACGGTGGAGACAACAACTTTAATCCTCTCAACAATATGGGTAAATTGACACCTATTATACTTATACTCATCGCTTTGGTCTTTGCATTTATTACATTCAAGCCATTTACTATTATCAACTCTGGTGAGGTGGGTATCAAGGTAACTACTGGTAAATTCCAATCAGAGCCACTCCACGCAGGACTTCACTTTTTTATCCCTGTATTACAAAAGGTAATCCCTGTCAATACTCGTATCAGACTTATCACATATAGCAATGAGAGACAAAATGAATTGAGTGATAAATATAATAATTTCGAGAGTGGACTCCAAAGAAACAACGCTATCCCAGTATTAGATAGAAGAGGATTGACGGTCAATATAGATTTGGCAGTACAATATAGCCTCAAACCTGAATCAGCACCTGCGACGATAGAGAAATGGGGTATGAGTTGGGAAGAGAAAATCATAAACTCAAAAGTGAGAGAAGTCGTTCGTGATGTAGTAGGACAATACACAGCAGAGAGACTACCTGAGATGAGAAACGAGATAGCCAAAGCTATACAGACCAAAGTGAGAGAAAAGGTAGAAGGATTACCAAATACTCCTGTACTGCTATCATCAGTAGAGCTTAGAAATATCGTATTACCTCCAAAAATCAAAGAGAAGATAGAGCAAGTCCAAGCAGCAAAACAAGATGTCACCATAGCAGAACAAGAGAAAGAGAAAGCCAAACAACATGCACAAAAAGCAGCAGAAGTAGCCAAAGGTGTAGCAGAGAAAAACCGTATTGAAGCACAAGGTGAAGCTGACAAAATCCGTATAGAAGCAGAAGAACAAGCTAAAGCCAACAAATTAATATCAGATTCACTTACTCCTGCACTTCTACAACTAGAACAGATAAAAACACAACTAAAGTTCAATGAAGCACTCAAATATAATAGAAATGCTCAAATATTCTTGACTCCTGGTGGGGCCGTACCAAATATATGGGTAGATGCCAAAGGTCAAGATAGACAAAGAATAGTAGGACAACAGTAGATTATGGATATAGATTGGACTTCAAATCCTCTTATCCCTGCCATAGCACAAGACTTTGAAACCAATGAAGTCTTGATGTTGGCATATATGAACCAAGAGGCGTACAATCTCACACTAAGCACAGGATATGCTCACTATTTTAGTAGAAGCAAACAGAGGATATGGAAAAAGGGCGAAAGCTCCAACCATACCCAAGAGATAAAAGATATACTACTAGACTGTGACGCAGATACTCTAATACTCAAAATCCATCAAAACGGTGTAGCGTGTCACACAGGTCGCAAAAGCTGTTTTTTCACCTCCGTAATAGATGACAAAATCATACTAGACCAAGAGATAGATACAGGTGCGATATACAGTGTAGTTGATACTCTATATCACACTATATTAGAACGCAAAAATGCGTCAAAAGAAGCTAAATCGTGGACAAAAAAGCTATTAGATAACCCTAAACTAATGGTTAGCAAAATCCGTGAAGAAGCAGATGAGGTATGTGTAGCTATAGAAGACGAGAGTGATGAGCAAGTGATATATGAGAGTGCTGATTTACTATATCATACTCTTGTAGGATTAGGATATAGAGATATATCACCAGATAGAGTCAAACAAGAACTAGCAAGAAGATTTGGAATGAGTGGTATTGTGGAGAAGAGTGGTAGAGATAAAAAGTAGAAGAAGATTTAATCCAACTAAATTCACTCATATAATACCATAAACATAACTTTTATAAGTGACAAGCATCTAAACTACCAACCCCTAAAGAGGATTGGGCTTCCTCGCCTGAGTCTGCCTATAGGGAAATCTTGGTTATCAATAATCCCAATATAGGGATTTTATTGGTAATTCTTCCTAAGAGAGTCAAGCTCTCCCCTTTCCTTAACGCTCAGCACCGAGACTTATAGCTTATGGATTACTAGTTTTAACCTTTTAGATTAAAATTCTTATTGAAATTGATATTTGTTATCAATTTCAATAACATTTAAGTTTTCTTCTGTTATATTTCGTTTATCAATTACTCAAAAGGAAAAGAGATGAAAAGAATAACAACGATAGTGACACTTTTAACAATGATGAGTTTAGAGGTAAATGCCTCTAGCATAGAAGAGAGAGTAAAAGCTCTCGAAGAGAAAAATGAGGTTCTCACTGAAGAGATATTGGCTTCTCAATCTGATGGATTTACTACACTTGACACAACCAAATCATACAATGGTCTAGGAACGGCAGCATCCAAAGTATATTTTTCAAAAAACCCTCTATCTATTGGAGGTTATGGTGAGATGTATTATGCCAAACCTGAAAAGAGTGATGACTATGCAGATGTTTATAGATTTATCTCTTACTTTGGATATAAATTTAATGATTGGGTTATCCTAAATACTGAAATAGAGTTTGAACATGGAGCAGATGCAAATAGTGGGGGAGAGGTTGTTATTGAATTTATGTATTTAGACTTTTTACTCCACGAGAAAGCAAATATTAGAGTAGGTCATGTATTAGTTCCTATGGGGCTTATCGGACTAAGACATGAGCCGACACTTTTTAATACTGTGCAGAGACCAGAGATTGAAAACAGACTTATCCCCACAACTTGGCATGAAAATGGTGCATTGTTGTATGGAACTTTCTCAGAAATAGGTATTAGCTATACAGCAGGTATCGTAAATAGTTTAAATCTAAATAATAGTAGTACAAGTACAGCTACAGATGGTTGGATTAGAGATGGAAGATTGGGTGCTAGTAAAAAGTCTTCATTTAATCCTGCTTTTGTTGGTCGTTTGGATTATACAGGTATCAATGGTTTAATGGTGGGTGCATCTATCTATTATTCTGATGATAGCTCAAACTTAAAAGATGACCCTGCCAATATATCAGGATTGAGTACAACAATGTTTGATATTCACGCATCGTATCAAAATGGTGGTTTCTCTGCTTATGGACTATATACCCAAACGAATTTGGATGGAGCAAATAAAATAAGTGCATCAGCTGTAGAAAAAGCTAGTGGATATTATGCCAATGTAGCGTATGATATGTCAGATATATTAGGAATAGAGTACAAGCTACCTATTTTTGCTCAATATCAGAGTTATAATCCTGTAGAGCAAACAGTTGATGGACTCAATGAAGATAAGTATCAGACAGATATTGTTACAATTGGTCTAAACTTTTTCCCTGTACCTCAAGCTGTTTTGAAAATGGACTACTCAATGAAAAAAGTTAATAATACAGATAAAGAAGATATATTTTCTATTGGTATAGGCTTTATTTTTTAAAAGGATTAACATAATGGGTAACACATTATGGATATTAGAAGAAGAGCAAGAGAGTGATAATTGGGATCACTCAGAAATAATTAAAAATATTAAAGACTTAGATACAATAACTACTAAATTGGGGTTTTCTAAATTAATTAGTTATTTTGATGAGTCTATTTGGGCTAAAGAGTTTGGTATGGAGATAGAAGCAAAATATTTTGATGTATATCCTATAGAAAAGTTAATATTAGTATTAATTGATGAGGTTAAAAAAAAATCAAACAATAGATTTCTTATAGATGAGATGGAAGATATATTATCAAAATGTATTTTGGCAAAAGAGAAAAATGTTAAAATAAGATTAGCTTTAGTACCATAAAAAATTATCTAAAAGTGAGAAGCTAGAATGAAAACAATAGGTTTTATAACAAAAGTTATATGGATGATTTTAATAATGATTCCTTTTACTCTAATTTCTCTTGTTATAGCTCCATTTTTTTGGATAGGATATTTTTTTTACTCTTTTTTGCCTCGTTATATACGAAGAAAATCATGTGGCAAAGGAAATAAAAATATCAAGTTAGATAATAAAAGTTTGACATTAATTCTTACTGATAGGTGTCAAAAATCTATAGAGATAGATAATATTTTTCGCTTTGGTTATAAATTTTTTCTTAATAAAAATTATTTTTATATTTTATTGAAAAAAAATAACTATAAAGAAGATATGCAATATTTTAAACAAAATTATCAATGTGAAAATCCTATGGAACTTATAAATATGTTAGAAGCTAATGGAATAGAAATAGAAAGTTTAGATAAAAATATAAAAACACTAGAGATATTAGAGAAGAAAAAAACAGTTATAAAATTACTTGATGGAAAGTGTATGGATAGAGAAGGATTAGAAGAGGAACAACGGATTAAAATGATAAAGGAAAAATATGCTAATTACAAGTTCAAAACAAAAAACAACTTTCAAGAAACAAAACATAAATATATCAGAATCTTACCTTAGAGAGATTATAGAGGCTATCTCTATTCCACGGCACTATATTCATGAGAGAAAAAACAATTTAAAAGTAAGAAATTGGATAAAAAAAAAGTTTGAAGATTTGGGGCTTTATAGCTCTTATCAAGGGGAGTATGACAATATTATTGCTACTTTTGATGGGGTGTTGATGAGTGAGTGTGAGATTATTATTGGTGGGCATTATGACTCTGTGCCAAACTCTTTGGGGGCTGATGACAATGCAAGTGCTATCGCAGGTCTTTTGGCTGTGGCAAAGGCTTTAAAAGAGATTAATCCCTCTTTAAAAGTAATGTTTGTAGCTTTTAATAGAGAAGAAGATGGACTATTGGGGAGTTATGATTTTAGAAATATGCTTCCCTTGGAACTTAGCAAAAGAATTAAATGTGTGCATATATTGGAGATGATAGGCTACTGTAGCCATAAGCCTAATTCTCAATATATCCCCGAAGGACTTCCCGTTAAAGTCAGTGATGTGGGTGATTTTATTGCCATCATTTCAAATAGAGATTCTAACCACCTTATCAAACCTATTATCAAAATAGCAGAGACTTTTCAGCCAAAACTACCTGTAAAAGCTCTCAAAGTCTTTTTGGGTGTGGAGAAGTTTTTTCCTCATCTCTCACGAAGCGACCACGCACCATTTTGGGAGAGTAAAATACCTGCGATGATGTGGACAGATACATCAGAATTTAGAAATCCACATTATCATAAAGCAAGTGATAGCCCTGATACTTTGGATTATGATTTTATGAGGAGTGTGGTTGAGTTGTTGGGTGAAGTGGTTTTGGAGGAGTTAGGGTGTAGGAAAAATTATGTATAAAGCACCTAAAATACTTATAGCCTTAACAGTTTTAGAAATATTTTCAATTATTATTTATACTATAGTATTTCATAATTATTGGTTTTTATTTGCTATTTTGAGTCTATTATCTATCTTTATATATATCGTTCCAAATGCAAATTTAATAAATGCTTTTATCGTTATTATTATCAATAGTGTTATAGGTTATTTCATATCCAACTCATTTATTTTATTCGCTTTTATTGCTTATCTACTATGGTTTTTAAATTGTTCTTTACTTGGTATATCACTACTAGATGAAGAGAGAAAACAATAAAAATAAGAAAAATCGTAGGGAATGGGAAAATAATACTATTGATAGTTTTCTTGAATCTGCTACAGCTTATTTTGAAGATACAGATTTTATGGAAAAAGAAGCAAAAAATAATCCTTGGAAGAAATTTGCACTGTTTTTGTATGCAGGGAAGTTTTATGAATAAAGTATTTTTATATAAAATAACTCTTATAAAGAGAGGATTGGATTAGTATGGAATAAATTACTTCAATATAAACAATTTCATCTTTCAACTATAGACAAAGTATTTTTGATAATATTAGAGATTAAAACTTTAAAAGGAAAATAAAATGAAAACAGTAACAATAACCCTATTTCTCACTATAGCACTCTCTTTGAGTGCTAGTGCCAAAGTATCAGTAGATAGGATATTAAAATCCTCTTTTAGTAAGGCAACTAAAATAGAGAAAAAACGGATAATATTATCTTCTAAACAGTTTGCAAAGGTTAAATCAAAAGCCAAAACTGCTGTACGGACAAAAGTATATCGCTATTATGATATAAAACGAAAATCAAAAAGTTTAGGTAAAGCTATACTTATAACTCGTAAAGTTCGTTCCAAAAAAGCTACTGTACTCTATGCCTTTGATAATAAATCAAGACTCAAACTAACAGAGATTATGGCATTTTCTGAACCTCCTGAATTTATTCCCTCCAAAAGATGGATGTCTCAACTTCAAAATAAAAACTCCTCTGCCAAACTAAAAATAGGTAAAGATATTCCCACAATATCAGGAGCTACTTTATCAGCATACACTATTACAGATGGGGCAAGGGTAGCAAGAGCTATATTTCAACTCTTACAAAAGAGAAGATAATGAAATTTTTGGTAACAAAAGATAGCAAACTATCACCACTATTGAGATACCTAATAGTTGGTGTACTTTTTGCTATGATTTTATATCTTCTTTTGGATATATTACTTCACGGTTACCTCTTGGGATTTGATATAAATAGTATCAAAGCCACTCTATTTGGTGATGAAGAGAACTTTATTGAGCCAATTTTATTTGATACTCTTTTGATGCAGATACATATCAATCTATTTTTCTCTCTTATAGCTATAATGATTATCTCTTCACTCTATATAAGGTTTTACAACTCTTATAAAAGAACAAAAATATTTGTACATCTTATGTTATTCTTGGGCTTTTTATCTCCTCTTTTATTACTAATTACTTTTTTATATCTTCCTTGGCTTCTATTAGGCTTTTTATCTATCTTTTTTACTCTGCATATCTTGACAAGTATTATCTCAATTTTAATACTCAAAAAGCTTATATTTAGATGAAAAACTTAAAACTTTATAATATAGTTATAGGCTATATGCTCATCTATAGTTTATTGATTTTAGTGTCTGGAGTATGGTTATTTTTTCGCTCACAAGGAGTTGAAGCTTTTGATGATATTTTTAAAATCATTATTCATCCAGCCACAAAAAGCATACATAATATCATAGAGATACTCACACCTCACATATTTTCGATGGGGTTACTTATCTTTATAGTGGCACACTTTTTAATATTTAGTATCAAAATAAAACAAAAATATACAATTATAGTTACGCTATGGCTACTCTTTTTTATGCTACTAAACAATAGTATCTATATCTTTATATCTATAGAACTAATTAGCACAGGACTAATCAAACTCATATCACTATTTGGATTTGTTTTTCTCTTTATTCTACTATTTGTGATGGTTTGGGTATCTCTTTAGAGTTTTTGAGATACTCTAATCGGACTAATCCTATTAAATTACCATCTAGTCTCTCTCCCAAACTATCTATCAATATAAATCCTATCTCTTTATGTTTGCTCAAAAAGCTCAAAGCTTTGGCTTTTGGCATCACAGATATAGCCGTAGCAAATGCGTCTAACCTAGAGTTATTATCTGCACTAAAGAGAGAAACAGATATAAAATCTCTACCTTGTGACGCTGTTTTGGGATTGATTAGATGGTGTTGCTCTTTTGTCTTGGCATAGCGTCGATATGTCCCACTAGTAGAGATAGAGAGTTTGGGTATTTTACTGGTAACTTTGGCAAAAAGAGTCTCATTATAAGGTGACTGTAGATATATTTCACACATATCCAAACATCGTATATCTCCACTTAGAGCGATAATAGCTTCTGTGATATTCTGCTCTTGAAAATATAAAGCTACTCTATCTACACCATAACCTTTACCCATACCTCCCAAATCTATAGTAATATTCTCATCACTCCTTATATGCGTACTATTTATATCAATTCCATCTATATTTAGAGTAGCCTCTTTGAGCTGTTTGGGTGATGGCGTATATACTTTATCTTCTCCAAAATGATAGAGCTTTTTGGAGATTGAGCCAATAGTATGGTCAAAATATCCATTAGTCTGAATATGATACTCTTTTGAGAGCAAAAGAGCCTCCTCCAAATAACTATCTTTGAGAATAATATGAGAGCTATTAAGTAGTGAAAGTGAAGCTGTTGGATTATAAGTAGAGAGTGAATTTTCTACCTCTCGTAATAGCTCAAATCCTCTATCTATATAATGAGCATCTTTTTGAGCCAATGTAATAGAGACAAAAGTACCCATAATAACCTGTGTACGCATTTGGGTAGGCTCTTTGGCAAATAATAAAATAGAAGAGATAAAAGTATAATATATAATCTTATTTAGCATCTGTATTCCAATCTTTTAAAGTTTTTATAAGTAGTTTACACTTGGAACCTATGGTTTGAGCCAATAAGAATTTTTTGAAGTGGTGCTTTAGCCCAATACCAATTAATCATATTTTCAGTAGGATTAACAAAAACACTAGAAGAACAATGCAAAAATGAGTATAAAAGGCTCTCTTTTATACTCTCTTTTCTCCACAAAAGCAACCTCTTAGATATTTTTAAATAAAATTATAAACTAATTCTCAAATGGAGAGACTACCTTAATGATTAAAAAAAGTAAAAGCTTTATCTTTGCAGGGTTTTTAACAACCCTTATAACTGCGTATATCTTTGGTCCTTTTGCACAAGCAAAGGCGACTTCTGTTCAAGCCTCTGCCAAAGAGAAACTAGATGCCTATATCAAGTTTACACAAATTCTCAATGTAATTGAGACTCAATATGTAGATGATGTTAATATAACTACCCTTATAGACAAGGCTCTCAAAGGGCTTATGTCAAATCTTGATGCACACTCCTCTTTTATGGATACGAGTGATTATAATGCTCTTTCTGTGCAGACAAAGGGTGAGTTTGGTGGACTAGGTATATCAATTGGTATAAAAGATGGTGCATTAACTGTTATTGCACCTATCAATGGAACTCCTGCATTTAAAGCAGGAGTTGAGGCTGGTGATATTATTCTCAAAATTGATGATGTGGCTACTATCGGTATGAGTATAGATGATTCTGTTAAGCTAATGAGGGGAAAGCCTAAGACATCTTTGGTGCTTACTCTTATTCGTAAAAAAGAGCCAAAACCTCTAAGGATAAAGATAGTAAGAGATATTATCAAAATCCAATCTGTCTATGTTAAGACGATAGAAAAGAAACTACTTTATATACTTGTGACATCTTTTGACCAAAAAGTAGTAGATGATATATCAAAAGCTCTGAAAGATAATCCAACAGCCAAAGGGATAATACTTGACCTCAGAAATAACCCAGGGGGTCTTCTTAACCAAGCTATCGGTGTAGTTGATTTGTTTATCGACGAGGGTGTGATAGTAAGTCAAAAAGGTAAAATCAAATCAGAAAATATTATCTATTATGCGACCAAAAAGGGTAGTAATACTACAATCCCTATGGTAGTGCTTGTAAATGGTGGTTCAGCATCTGCATCTGAGATTGTATCAGGAGCGTTACAAGACCTCAACCGTACGATAGTATTGGGAGAGAAGACATTTGGTAAAGGCTCAGTCCAAAGTGTAATACCAATTGATAAAGATGAAGCTCTTAAACTCACAATAGCTAGGTATTATCTCCCAAGTGGTAGGACTATTCAAGCTATAGGTGTGACTCCTGATATTATCGTTCATTTAGGTAAAATAGAGGTTCGAGAAGACCCACTTATCCTCAAAGAGAGAGACCTAAAAGAACATTTAGAAGAAGAGTTAGTCAAAATCAACAAAGAGAGTGGTATAGTAGATAATAATGCTACAGATACAAATAGTACAAAAAAGAGTAAAGTAGATGATACTATTATCACCGAAGAACAGATATATAGAGATGCACAGCTTAAAAGTGGTGTAGATATACTTAAAGCTCTTATTATAATAAAAAAAGGACACAGATAATGCAAGATTTGCAACTAACAAAATGCTCACTCGTCTATGAGGGAAAAGCAAAGAAGATTTGGACTACAGAGAACAATAGCCTATATATATCTGAGTTTAAAGATGATTTAACTGCATTTAATGGAGAGAAAAAATCTAGCGAAGAGGGTAAAGGAGCATTGAATAATAAAATCTCTACAGAGCTTTTTAAATTTCTTAATAACAGAGGTATCCCTACTCATTTTATTGCTATGCTTGATGATAATCTTATGCTTCATAAAAGGGCTGAAGTTATCTATATAGAGGTGATTGTACGAAATATCGCTACAGGAAGTCTTAGTAGAAATTTAGGCATTGAAGATGGTAAAATATTACCATTTACACTTGTAGAGTTTGATTATAAAAATGACGAGCTAGGCGACCCTAAACTAAATGACCAACATTGCCTTCTTCTTAATCTTGTAGAAGATACAAGTGAGCTTGATTATATCCGTTATATGGCTAGAAAAATTAATGAACTTCTCCAAGCATTTTATCTAAGCAAAAATCTTACTCTTGTTGATTTCAAACTAGAGTTTGGTAGAGATATAGATGGAAATATTATTCTTATTGATGAGCTTAGTCCTGATAACTTTAGACTATGGGATACTGAAAGTGGTGAGAAGATGGATAAAGATAGATTTAGAGAAGGTCTTGGTGGACTTAAAGTGGCGTATGAAGAAGTATTAAATAGAATTTTGGGAGATAGATAATGAGAGCTATTGTAAATGTTTTCTTGAAAGATGGTGTGCTTGACCCACAAGGAAAAGCTTCTCACCACGCACTAGGTTCTCTAGGATTTACAGGTGTAGAAGATGTAAGAATAGGCAAACAGATAATAATTGAACTAGCTACCACAAACAAAGACCAAGCTAAGATTAATGTCAAAGAGATGTGTGAAACACTTTTAGCCAATACGGTTATAGAAAACTACACCATAGAGATAGAGTAGTATGAGAGTAGCTATATTGAGATTTCCAGGGACAAATTGTGAGTTTGATACACAATATGCTTTTAGGAAACTAGGTCACACCACACAGCTTATATGGCACGAAGAGACGAATTTAGAGGATGATATAGATTTGGTAGTAGTCCCAGGAGGATTTTCGTATGGTGATTATCTTCGTTCAGGCTCAATTGCTAAATTTTCTCCTATTATGAAAACAGTGAAGTTATACGCAGAGAATGGTGGCAAAGTGCTAGGAATATGTAACGGTTTTCAAATCCTTACAGAAGCAGGAATGCTTGATGGTGCTTTGAAGAGAAATAATAATCTACACTTCATATCAAAATATCAAAACCTAAGAGTAGAAAATAGTGATAATGCCTTTTTAAATCAGTGTGAAGATGGAGAAGTGCTAAATATCCCTATCGCTCACGCAGATGGTAATTTTTATATTGATGATGATGGTTTGGAATCTTTGGAAGCAAATGGTCAGATATTACTAAGATATTGTGACACTCATGGCAAAAGAGTTGTAGTTAATGGTTCTGTAACATCAATCGCAGGAATTTGTAACAGAGAGAAAAATGTATTTGGACTTATGCCTCACCCAGAGAGAGCATTGGAGATGATACTAGGCTCAGTTGATGGAATGAAAATGCTTCAAGGTTTTGAAAAATAATGAATTTATATCGTTTTGTGTTGTTTTGGGCAATATTTGTTATTACTATACTCTCAGCACAGAGTGAATTTAGATATAGCTATATGCCTAAAAATATATACAAAAATCAACTTTTTGGAGTAACGATTATCTCTACAGATAGCAAAGAGAGTCCCAAACTTCTATTTGATAGAAGTAGTGATACTCAACCTATCTCTACAAGTCCTATAATAGTTCGTAATGGAGATGATAGATTTTATACCTTCTATTTTAAGAGTGATGATTTTGATGTCACTATTCCAGAGCTTTTTATCACCTCTTCTAAAGGAAATATAGGAACTATCTCTCTACCCTCAAAGAGAATACCTATAAAGTCACTAGAGAAACGAGACGATTTTTGTGGTGTAATAGCTGTGGATATGAAAATCAAAAACTATCAAGTATCCAGTTTTGATAAGAGTAATAATATAGTCACACTCAATATAGAGGCATTTGAAGCGAACTTAGAAGATATTTATATCTCAAAAGTTGTAGAGTCTGATATAGAAAAGATGAGTAGAAAAGATGCCAAAGTGACAATGGAGTTTTATGTAGTCCTACCAGTGGCACAAAAAAAGCTTCAATTTAGTTATTTTCATAGTATTCAGAGAGATTTTGTTAAGTTTGATTTGCCTATAAAGGTGAGTAATAGCTCAATATCTACTCAATCAGACCTCAATCCCAAAGATGATAAGTTTGAGAAGCTTAAACGCTATCTTCTTATTTTTTTAGCGATATTTTTTGCTATGATGTTTTTATTTAAGAGAGATTTTTTGTATCTTGTTTTGGCTGTTATCTCTTCTATTACGCTACTTACATTTTATATACCTCACGATAAGATATGTGTTAAAAAAGGTACACCTCTTTATATATTGCCAACATACACAAGCACCATCACTACAAAACTAGAAAATGAGATAGAGAGACCGATGTTAGGAACTCACGCAGAATTTAGAAAGATAGAATACAAAAAAGGAGTTATTGGATGGATAAAAGATGAAGATATTTGCAACCATTAGATTTTATTGGGGTGCTTTTATCATATCACTCAACACTGCTCTCTTTATGATACCAGCTTTGATGATTTTTGGTAAATATAAAAGCACAATAGTCCACCATATTAACCGTGCCACAATATTTCTTATGGGTGGTAAACTAGCTCAAGAGGGGGAGATGGATAATACCGTAGATATGTATGTGATGAACCATCAAGGAGTAGTGGATATTATAGGACTAGAAGCATTACAAAATAATCACCTAAGATGGGTAGCCAAAAAAGAGCTTTTTGATGCTTTTTGGTTTGGTAATCTCTTGCGTCATGGAGAGATGATTTCGCTTGATAGAAGTAGCAAATTAGGACTAAGAAAACTACTCAAAGATGTGAAACTATCACGAACAGAGCTTCACCGTCCTGTAGCGATATTCCCAGAAGGTACACGAACCAGTAAACAAAAGCTCTTATCATTTAAACAAGGGACAAATCTTATAGCCAAAAAGCTAGAGTTACGAGTACAGCCAATAGTCATCACAGGAAGCAAATGGGTACTCAATGAGCATAATAGAACGGCTCATAGTGGAACGGTAAAATATAAATTTTTGCCTCCTATAGATGTCAAAGATGCTGGTGATGATTGGTTTGAAAAGCTAAGAGACGATATGCAAAAGGCCATAGACGATGAGTTTATCGACAATCATAGCAGTCGCTAGTGGTGGAGCGTTGGGTGCAACTTTACGACTACTTATCAATGGAGTAGTCAATAAAAATATCATACACCCTCTACCATTAGGGACTCTTACAGTCAATCTAATTGGTAGCCTTTTGATAGGTATGCTATTTGCATATTTTCATATTAATACCACTCTCTCCCCAAACCTTAAAACATTTTTGGTTACGGGTGTATTGGGTGCATTGACGACATATTCGACATTTGCACTAGAGAGTTTTTTCTTGATTGAATCAGGAGATTATATATATGCGTTTGCAAATATGGTACTCAATCTATTTGGGACTATATTTCTAGCAGGAGTTGGATACCTTTTTATCCTTCACATATCAAAATAGGAGATATATTGAGAACATTACCACAAGAGATAGAACAACACATAAAAAAGCTAATCCACCCCCTCAAAGAGGAGAGTGAACTACTAGAGGTACTCAAAGTAAAGCTCACCAAAAAAGAGCTAAAACTACTTAAACTATGGGCAGAAGATAGCGACACAGCAACGATGGTAGAGAAACTTAATTTGAACGAAGAGCGATACGGTGCATTATCTACAAAGCTTATCAAAAAGCTCAATCAAGAGAAGATAAAACAGGCGATGTGTATATAGATGTACCAAAGAGAGTTTGACCAAAAGCAAAAACAGAAGCTCTTGAAATCTGTGCTTTTTTATGGTGATAATGAGTATCTTATTGAGTCTTATATAGATAGCTATATCAGTAGATTAAATGCTAGAGAGAATATGTTAAATCTCTATCATGATGAGTGGGATTTTACCAAAGCAAAAAGCTTCCTCTCACAAAGTTCTCTTTTTGGTGGAGTAAATCTCTTGATAGTCAAATCAAATAAAAAAATACCCAAAAAAGAGCTAGATGTTCTTATAGCACAATCACACAAAAGTAGTGATAACTATTTTCTCTACTATTATGGAGGAGAGGGTAAAAATGCCAAAAGTATGCAAAATGCCTTCTTGCCTAAATTTGAATCAGGATGGGTAAGATTTTTTGAGCCTAATATCAATGAAGGAGTAACCTTGCTCCAACAAAAAGCCCAAAAGATAAAGTTAGATATAGACTTTTATGCATTACAACATCTAATGCTAATACTAAACAATAATCTCTCTCTAGCATCCAATGAACTAACTAAACTAGCCATTTTAGATATGAGAATAACAAGCAAAGATGTAGATAGATTAGTCTATTCCACCTCGTCACTAGCCACAGAACAGCTCCTAATAGAGCTATTTGCCAAAAAGCCAATTATCGCTTCAATTAGCAAACTATTAGAATTAGGAGAAGACGAACTCTCACTCTTACGAACCACCCAATATTTTGTCAATGAGATATTTCTATTTCAAGCCTATATCAAACTAAATAACTCCGTAGATTCAGCCTCAATACTAGGCTACAAACTCCCCAAACAGATAGAAGAGCAAAAAGCAAAACTAGCAATGAGCGTTAAATCATCATCACTACTCAAAATATTTGAACACTTATTAGAGAGCGAACTTATAATCAAAAAAGCCCCTACTACACAAAAAGAAGTGCTTATTTATAGTATGCTTATTAAAATTCAGTCATTTTTGTAGAGGTTTTAGAGACTTATCAATGTATTACCCAACGAATTAAGCTTTTTGTGGTTGCCCTTTGGTAGGTAAAATATAAACTACTATATGATATAATAATCTAAAAAGAGATTTAATGACTAAATTACCAATAGGAATTAGTGATTTCAAAAGCTTGATAGAAGAAGATGATTATTATTATATTAATAAAACTAATCTTATAAAAGAGATTATAGATGATAGTGCCAAAGTGATTTTGCTACCCCGTCCTAGACGCTTTGGTAAGACTCTAAACCTTAGTATGCTTCGGTATTTTTTTGATATAAAAGAGGATAATAGGCATCTCTTTGAAAATTTATCTATCTCTAAAAATGATAGGATTATGCTTGAGTGTAACAAATATCCTATTATCTATATCACTTTTAAAGATGTAAAAGAGAATAATTTTGATGATAGTTTTCGTAGGATTAAGCGATTGGTATCAAATGAATTTAATAGATATAGTAGCGTGATTAATAATTTAGATTTGACACCTATAGAGAAACGAAGAGTAGATAAAATATTAAATGAAGAGGCTGATATTGTAGATATTGGAGACTCCTTTAAATTATTATCCAAACTCCTAACCCTAGCCTATAAGCAAAAATGTATAATACTCATAGATGAATACGACACACCCATACAGACAGGATTTATCAAA
>JASFZJ010000080.1:0-13999 GCA_045267865.1 Sulfurovum sp.
CTTCCTAGCTACTTGCTAGATGTCTCAATGTTGTTGGACGCGTATTATAGCCCTTTTGTATTTGTTTGTCAAGGGTTTTGGTGAAATTCTTTGAAATTTCTTTTAACACTTACATTATATGTGATAATTTTATTACTATTTTATTCTATCTTAATTTTAAGGCTACTACTTTATAATCTATATTTCAAATTACAGTAGAAAAGGGAGGATAAAAAATGCCTATAATTTTTTTGGTAGTAAGTATATTTATACTATCTGGTTGTATGGATACGATAGAAGTACCCTCCATAGAAGAGGAGAGAAGTTCGCAAAAGATTATTGTAAATAAAATAGATGCACAAAAGGCGAAAGAGGAGTATAAAAAAATTCAAGCACAAAGATAATTTAAGCCTCATATTAAACTTAGATTAATCTCTCTATACTATACTTTGTTTTATTTTAAATTTAATTAATAAAAAAAGGAATTAATATGGCTTATGAAAAAAACTATTCAGTAGAAGCTGAATATACTCAAGAGGGTGCTTCAGTTGGATTTATGAAGAAGACTTATCAACTTTTGGCAGCAAGTATGATCTCATCTGCGGCTGGTGCTTATATAGCATTGCCTTATGCGTTATCTATTATGCAATATAAATGGTTTCTGTTTGGATTTGTAATCCTTATGGTGTGGGTTGTTTTACCAAAAACTAGAAATAAACCAGGGTTAAATCTATTGGCACTATTTGTATTTACTTTTGCTACTGGTGTAATGATTGTACCTCTTTTGGCTTCACTCATTGGTGCAGGACAAGGTGCTGTAATTGGAAATGCTTTTTTAATGACTTCTGTACTTTTTGGAGCGTTAAGTCTCTTTGCGATTAACTCAAAAACAGATTTCTCTAGCTGGGGAAAACCTCTATTTATCACTTTTATAGTTATATTTGTAGCGTCTCTTATCAATATGTTGATACTTCAAAGTCCTATAATGCATGTGATTATCACTGCTGGTATATTGTTATTATTTGGTATATTTACAATTTATGATACACAAAATATTGCAAATGGTGCGTATGATTCTCCTGTAGATGCTGCTGTATCACTATTTTTGGATTTTTTCAATATGTTTACTGCGATACTTCAACTTATGGGTATTATGGGTAGTGATGACTAAAAATGAAGAGAGAATTGAGAGGCTTATTGATGCTAATCTCAATCGTCTCAAAGAGGGGATAAGAGTTATAGAGGATATAAATCGTTATATTTATGATGATACTGCCCTCACCTCCTCTCTCAAAAAGTTACGACATAAACTACAATCTGCTTATAATCAAAATCGCCTCTACTATAGAGATATAGAGGGTGATGTACTAAAAGAGAGTATATCTTCGGAACTCTCTCGTAGTAGTATAGATGATTTGATTATCGCAAATTTCTCACGCACACAAGAGTCTGCACGAGTATTAGAAGAGTGTTTTAAACTCACTCATACAAATCTATCCGAACTAGCCAAAAGTGTTCGTTATGCTCTCTATGGTATAGAGAAATCATTTTTTATCAAACATCATACCAAAAAATCAGACTCAACAAATAAAATCTCAAACTCCAAATAATCAAGAGGATAGTTATCTATAAGATACTTTGTCTCTCTAAAACTTAATCGTCTCTCTCCTCCACTCACCCCACTCTTTTTGATATATTTGAGCATATCTCTTGTATTTTTAAAATCCAATTTATAATCTTTTAATTCATAAGATGCTTTATAATATTGAGATAATTTCTCTTTGAGTATCTCAACACTATATATTGGAGATGATACTTTAGCTATTTTATGCAAAGTGGCAAATGTATTGGACGTAAATATTGCTAAATTAATATGAGGAGATATTTGAGATATTTGAGAGAGAGTCAAATCCAAATCACTACTCCACTGCAAAGCAGAAGATGATAATATAAGTGTATCTTTGGATTCTAACTCCAAAAGAGAAGTAAGGTTATTAAAATCTCCACATATTTTAGTTATATTAGAAGTAGTTGGATGAAGCTCTAACATCTGAGGAGATAAATCAAACGCAATAAACTCTTCAAAAGAAATATTTTGGCTTATTAAATTTTTATAAACCTCTCCACTTCCACACCCTATATCTATCACTCTCTTATATCTTTTATCTGATAATTTTGATACCAATAGCTTTGCTACTTTTGATTGGATAACACTATAACTATTATAATATTGGGCAAAACGAGAAAACTCATCTACTATTTTTGTCTCTATACGCTCTTCTATTGACACTATTTATTCCTATTCATCACTATTTCAAACTTTTTTGGGTATAATCGCCCAAATTATACCCAAATTTCAATTGGCTATAGAATCATATAAAGAGGCATAGATGACATCAACACTTTTAATTATACAAATCGTACTAGCTCTAGCTATCACAATCGCCGTACTACTACAAAAAAGCTCTAGCATAGGGTTAGGTGCTTATAGTGGTAGTAATGAGTCTGTATTTGGAGCAAAAGGTCCTACAGGATTTTTGGCAAAGCTAACATTTACATTAGCATTTCTTTTTATTGTCAATACTTTGGCACTAGGATATAAATATACTAACAATAATAGTTCATCTGTTGCAGATAGTATTATTCCTGCAAATAATATCGCTGTTCCATCTGCGCCAAAGATAGAAGCGTCAGCTATTATTCCCATAGCACCACCTGCTCCTATAGTAGTAGAAAATAACTCTACTAAATAAAGCCTCCAAGAGAAGATTAAAGTATTTTAATCTCCTCTGTAAGCTTCACTTAAAACATATCTAAAACTTTTTCTTTAGCTATATCTCTCACAACATTCAATCAAATAAGCTACAATTAGGTAACTAAATCTAAGGTATCTATAAATGTTTCAAAATTCAGTTATTAATAATATAAAACAAGATGAGTCACTTATTGCTATCCGTTGGGCTTCGTTTCAAAACTTCTTATCTAAAGTAGAAGCTATAAGAGAGTTTAAAGAAGAGGAGTATCAAGATGGGTTTTTATTGGATGTGTTTCAAGAGTCTTTAGGCTATACTCTCAAAAGTACCAACCCTAGCGATTATACCCTATCAAGAGAAGCCAAAAATGAGACGGATGCCAAAAAGTCTGATGGTGCGATATGGGTAGATAATAAAGTAGTAGGCGTGATAGAACTTAAAGCCCAAGGTACTAAAAGCCTTGATAAAAAACCCTCTAAAACTTCACTCTCTCCTATTGACCAAGCTTTTGGTTATCTCGTATCAAATAGCGATGCACACTATGTGATAGTAAGTAACTTCAATGAATTAAGACTCTATATTGATAAAAAAACAGAGTATCAAAAGTTTAACCTTTTTACTCTCTCTTATGATGATTTTAGGAAGCTTCATATCCTACTATCTTATGAGTCTATAAAAGCCCACATCCCTATCAAACTCAAAGAAGAGTCCAACCGTTTTGAGGCTACTATCTCCAAACAACTCTACAAAGATTTTAGTCAATTTAGGCTCAATCTTTTTGATAATCTTATCCTCAATAATATCGATAAAGAGAGTACGCTACTATTGAGGCTTACTCAAAAACTTTGTGATAGGATTATATTTATACTCTTTGCAGAAGATAGAGGGTTATTAAATGCTAATAGTATAAAAGAGATAAGAGATGAGTTTCATAATCAAAAATTTACAAATTATACACTTTATGATATGTATAAAATATATTTCAAAGCGATAAATGAGGGTAATCCTAAGCTACAAATCGCTAAATATAACGGTGGTCTTTTTGCTACTGATGAGGTCTTAGATAGTCTAAAGATAGATGATACCATACTCGATGAAGAGGTACAAACCCTTAGTAATTATGACTTTGCAAGTGAGGTGAGTGTAAATATATTAGGACATATCTTTGAACAATCTTTGACCGACCTTGAAGAGTTACAAGCCTCTTTGGATAATGAACACATAGACAAAAAACAGACTAAAAGAAAAAAAGATGGAGTATTTTATACACCTGAATATATCACCAAATACATAGTAGAAAATACACTTGGTAAAATGTGTAATGATAAGAGAGAAGCCCTCAAAATCATAGAGATAACCAAACCCAAAAACTCTAAAAAACCCACCAAAAAAGAGCAACTTATCAAAGAGAATTTAGAAGCATATAGAGATTGGTTACTCAATATAAAAATCCTAGACCCTGCTTGTGGTAGTGGTGCATTTCTCAATCAAGCCCTAGATTACCTCATCACAGAACACGAACAAATCCAAAATGATTTGGTTACAATGGGAGATATTACGGCTTATTATGAGATAGAAAAATCTATACTAGAAAATAATCTCTATGGTGTAGATATAAATGAAGATGCCACCGAAATAGCCAAACTCTCACTATGGCTCAAAACGGCTCAAAAGGGGCGTGTACTTACTAAGTTGGCTGATAAGATAGTAGTAGCTAACTCTCTCCTTGATATGCCATTTAAAGAGGGTAGCTTTGATATTGTTATTGGTAATCCTCCTTATGTGAGATTACAAAGTATCAAGAATAATTATGAAGATGAAGCCAAACTTTATGAAGAAAAATATCTAAGTGCAACTGGTAATTATGATATGTATGCTCTTTTTATGGAGATGAGTTACAAGATGCTTAAACGAGATGGAGAGCTTAGTTATATTTTACCTCATAAGTTTCTTATATCAGACTTTGGAAGTGGTATAAGAGGGTTTCTAGCAGATAATAAAGCCGTTAAGAGTATATTACATTTTGGTAGTGAAATGGTCTTTGATGATGCTTCAACCTATACTTGTATTATCAATCTATCACACAATAATAAAGAGCTAAAATTCAAATCAATTAACCCCAAAGATATTTTTGATACGATTGAGTTTGATACTATCTCTTATGATAAACTCTCTAATGCTAAATGGAATTTATCTAATCAAGGTATTACAAAGGTATTTGCAAAAATAGATAAACAGCCATTAAAAGTAAAAGATGTATTTAGCAAAATATTTCAAGGAATAAAAACAAGTGCTGATACTATTTACTTACTATTAAAAGTTAAAAATGGACTCTATTCAAAACAATTAAATCAAATTATAAAAGTTGAAGATGGACTACTTAAACCAATACTAAAAGGTGAAAATATACACCGATATAAAAACCTATCTAATCAATATTTTGTAATCTTTCCATATCTAATAAAAGATGGTAAAGCACTACCAATGAGTGAAGAGTATATCAAAGATAATTTTCCAAATGGATATAAATACCTACAAGCTAATGAGGAGTTTTTAAGAGGTAGAGAAAAGGGAAGATTTGATAATCCTAATGAGTGGTTTTTATTTAGTAGAAAACAAGGTATTGATTATATAAATCAAACTAGAATAATTTCAGCTGAAACATCATATAAGGCACAAATGACTTTAGATGATAAGCATTTTTATCATAGTGGGACTATTTATAGTTTTGTTTTAAATAATAATTATAAGAGTGATTATCGTTTCTTTTTATCTTTATTAAATTCAAACTTAATGTGGTTTTTTATAAAAAATACGAGTTCAGAGCTTAGAGGAGGTTATTTTAAATTTACAACAAAATATTTAGAAAAATTCCCACTACCAAAACTTAAAAACTTAGACGACCAAAAACCATTCATACAAAAAGCTAACCAAATGCTAGAACTAAACAAACAATTTCAAGAGGTCAAAAATAGATTTTTAGATATGTTGGAGTTAGAGAAGATACCTAAAAAGATACAAAACTTCTATCAACTAAGCTTTGATGAGTTTATCAAAGAATATACCAAAGCCAAAAAGATTAAATTTGTAGATAAATTAGAAGAGAGAAACTTTAAATATATTTGGAAGTCACTCTTTGAAGCTGATACCAAAGAAGCCCTAACACTTCAAACCCAAATCAATACCACAGATAAAGAGATAGATACAATGGTATATAAATTATATGGTTTGAGTGATGAAGAGGTGGAGATTGTAGAGGGTTAATTTAGAAAATATATCTATAAAACTCTTGACAAAGTGTATCGTTTAGGATACACTTTATACTCAAAGAGGTGATGAGATTATCATTTTACTTTTAGGTGGAGATAAATCCTCACAGACCAAAGATATAGCAAAAGCCAAAAAATTAGCAAAGGAGTACCAAGATGAGTAGAGAATTAAGCCAGTTTGATGTAGCAAAATATCTCGATAGCAAAGAGATGATAGCTGAATATATCTCGCAAATATTAGAAGATGGAGATACCAACGAACTAATATCAGCAATAGGCGATATAGCTAGAGCCAAAGGTATGACACAAATCGCCAAAGATACAGGTCTAGGACGAGAGAGCCTCTATAAGACATTTAACAACAGTTCCAAACCTAAATTTGAGACTATTGTCAAAGTTTTAAACTCTTTTGGAGTTAGGTTAGAGGCTAGGATTTGAGTAATGATGAGGTGGAGATTGTAGAGGGTTAAGCTTTTTGCTTTACTATAATATCTCCCACGCTGTGATGTATTGAGTAGGTTTTCTATTCTCATTTATTTTATAAATTGTTCCAATATTAAGTATATAAGAAATATAACTATAATTTAAAAAAACTTACGATAGATAAACTACTTAAGTGACTTCCATCTAAACCCATAGGCTGAGCGTTTTGTCTTGTCTAGTGTCTTTATAATATTAGGAACATTTCCTGACATTTGTCTTGAAGCTTCACTTATCGAGCTAAATGTTTGAATGAAGACACCGTCTTTACTATACTGATGTATAGGTGTAGATAAGTTAGGTTTTTTATTTTTAGCTATAAAGAAAACACATTATATCTAATGGAAGTAAGCAGAATTAAATATTCATCTTATTTTAAGTTTAAGTACACTACTATCTCGTATGACAATGATGAAAATAATATGTTTTGAATGTAACATAGAAATAGAAAAACCTGCTAGAGAAATAAATCGACAAATTAGAAATGGTAGAAAAGACTTTTATTGTTCTATTAGTTGCTCTAAAAAAACTGCTAGTACTTCCCATTTGCGTAAATATGATGAAGAAAATAGGAAAAACTTAATTCCTGATAATCGTAAAGATGAGTATTCTTATTTGAAAGAACATTTTCGTCGTGCTAAAAGGCGTAGTAAAGATTTTAATCTAACGCTTTCATATTTGGATAAAATATGGAAAAAACAAGAAGGTAAATGTATTTACACTGATGTAAAGCTATTACAGCCAGATGAGACAAAAAATTATAACTATATGGCTTCTTTAGATAGAATAGATAGCTCTAAAGGCTACATAGAAGGTAATTTACAATTTATAAGTGTATCTTGTAATTGGTTGAAAAATAAAGAAGGTAACAAACATTTGAAAGAATTTTTTGAGATTATTATTACAAAAGACTTATAGAATAGCCTTTAATATACTTATATTATCTAAGGTAACAGTGTGATATATTAGACTGAAAAAGGCTTTAAATCTCGTTTACAAGGGGCTTAAATGGTTTATTAGATTGAAATAGATGAGGATTTTCTGGAAGTGAGGGGAATTGAACCCCTGTCCTAAAATAGCCAGAACCATGACTCTACATGCTTAGGCAGTGTTGTTAAGTTTAATCTAGCTTTGTACTACACTCAAAACTCTGCTAGACGAGTTAAAATTCTCACTTTGAGGCATAACTTCCTCAAGGCATAGTCATCAGATGTGATACCCCAAGTGCAAAGCACTTTTCATAAATGAACTCCCAGTAAGATGACACTCCTAGGTAGGGCAGTCCGCCGATTGCTCGGGGGTAAAACTTACGCTACTGCGTAAGCTGGACGGTAATCTGTATTGTTTGCGGTTAAATGCGTGTGAGCCGCGTAACGGAATTGCTCAGTCCGACATGCACATAGCCCCGACTACTCCAGTCGAAACCAAGTCACTCCCATAATATAAATTATAAGGTATTTTAACACTTTTAGATAGATTTGTCAATAGCAGAGATAAATTTAACTCTTACTCCCTGGTTTGATAGCTGTGCTTCCATCTTTACACATTGGACAATCTTGGGGAGAAAACATCTCAAATGTAAAATCATCAAGAGCAAATAGTGGCTTATTTTTTGGTAAGCTACACTCTGGTTTGGCTTCGTTGTCTGTACCAACTCTACTACAAAAACCTCTATTAGCTAGAGAGGCAAATGCTACCACTTCTCCACCTAGTGCTTCTATAGCAAGTGAAGCTTTCAGAGCAGAGCCACCTGTAGTTATAATATCTTCACAGATTATTATCTTCTCACCCTTTTTGATGTCAAAACCTCTACGAAGCTCCATTCCACCCTCTTTTTTCTCCACAAAAATAGAACGGACATTTAGAGAACGAGCCAATTCATATCCTGCTAGTATTCCACCAATTGCAGGAGCACATACAGTATCAACTTCTATACCACTTTCTCGTATCATATCAGCTAAAGCGTCTGTGAGAAGTGAAGCTTTGTGAGGATATTCAAGCACTTTAGCACTCTGTAAATATCTATTGGAGTGATTTCCACTTGCTAATAAAAAGTGTCCCTCCAAAAGAGCATTTGCCTCTTTGTATGCACCCTCAACGGCATAAGATTTACTCATATTAAACCTTCAATATATCGGCTTCTTTAGTCTTAAACGCCTCTTCTATTTTAGCAATATGCTCATCTGTGATTTTTTGAACACTATCATGTGCTTTTTTGGACTCATCTTCACTAATCTCTTTGTCCTTTTCTAGCTTTTTAATACCGTTATTGCTATCTTTTCTCACATTTCTGATAGATACTTTGGCTTGTTCTACCATACCTTTGGCTTGTTTAACAATCTCTTTTCTCTGGTCACTTGTCATTGGAGGGAAAAATAGTTTGATAAAGTCGCCATCATTATTTGGATTTACACCAATATTTGCCTCTTGTATCGCTTTTTCTATTACAGAAAGAAGATTTTTTTCCCATGGTGTGATAGAGATAGTCGTAGCGTCAGTTGCGATTACACTTCCTACTTGCGTAAGAGCCGTCATCGTACCATAATAATCAACTTTGATATTATCCACAATTCCTGTAGTTACTTTACCTGTTCGTAGTGAAGTGAAATCTCTCTTTAGAGAATCTATACTCTTTTGCATATTTTCCGTAGTCTCTTCAAAAATGACATCTAACATAAATAATCCTTGATATTTTTATAAATATTTTACCCTTTTCTCTATTAAAAGCTACAATAGTCTAAAAGCTACAATAGTCTAATTAGTAAAAATATTCCAAAAATTATAGGAATATGAATAAGATATATAATTAAGGAGTATCGTCCCATAAAACCCAATACTCTATTAAGAGCCGTATCTGCACCCAAGAAGCTATTTGGAGGCAGTCTCTTGTGCCATTCATAAGATACAATTACAATACCTATAAGCACCACTGCAAACCATGGGAGAAATGGTACAAAATCTTGTGTATATCTAGGCAAGGATAGTGTCTCTTTGAGTAGTATATAGAGTGAGTGAAATTTGAGCCATCCTAGAGCATAAGTGATAAAGATAGATATAGCCACAAAAAGAGAGAAACGAGGATAAGATAAAAAGAGTAATCCCACCAACGAACTAACAAAAATAAAGTGCAAAATACCAAAATATACCCACGACCTAGGGAACTCTATATAGGTAGATATAGTCACCAATATTGATGCAACACCCAAGATAATAGAGCGTTTTATTACTTTTTTCCACTTTATCTCTTCTAGGTGAACGAGCTTCAAGCTCATACCCATACTTAGCAGAAACATAGTGATAATCGTATATCTAACCAAAATCCACAATTCATTACTATTGGGATGAGTATGAATATAACCAAAAAGGTTTAAATCATATCCAAAATGGTAACCAATCATTAGGACAATAGCCCAACCTCTAAAGATGTCAATCGCTTCTATTCTTTTATTTTTCATAATGAAACTATACTCTTTTTGTACTTAATAATAATGATTTTTGAGTAGTATGGAGTTTGCTATATATATTACCTATAATTTGAACCTCAATGTAATACTATTGTAATAATTTTATGTCATAATATAATTAAAAAAGGATTAACTATGCATCTATTAAGCTCTTTTGTTAATAATAGTAATATTAGTAAATTGGAAGCTATAGTAAAAGAGAATATTATTATTGAGGGTATGATAGTATATAAATATAGTGATAATGGTGGATTTGATATTATCATTGATGAAAATAGTAACTCAATAGAAAATAAAGAAGCTTTTTTAAATTATGCTATAAATAATGAAAAAGAGGAGTTTGATAACCATATAAATAACAATAAACCATATAGCTTTGAGCTTCATAATCTTGATGATTTAACTATTACAGGTATCTTAATCTACCCTGTGGTAACTCATAAAAAGAGGATAGGTCTTCTGCTACTCTATAAAGGTATAGAACACGGTGTCAATTTCACTGATAAAGATGAGAGTATCATAAAAAATTTAAAACCTATCCTAATACAAACGATAAATCAAAAGATGATTGGAGATAGAGAGCTTTTGAAATATAAAAAAAGTAGCCATAATATATTTGATGGAACAAAAGAGATAGAGCAAAAATTAGAAATAGCATTAAACTCCAAAAAAGAGTTGGAAAAGGTACTTAAAGATTATATAAAAAAAGATGCAAAAAGTAATAAAAAATACGAAAAAGAGTCCCAAAAAAATATAGAATTAGAAGATGAACTAAAAACACTGAAGAATGAGCTAAAAGTAATAAAAGATAGTTTTAAAGAGCTTCAGAATGAAAATATTGAACTTAAATCTAATATAAAAGATAAAAATACTATTATAAATAAGTATAATAATAATGAGATAAAAGTAAAACATGCTCAAAAAAAGTTATCTTATAGCTTTGAAGAGATAGAGAAAAATATAGAGTTTGCACTAAGGGAATTTGCTAATAAATTTAATGGTTACCACAACGCTTATATCCTATTTGAAATTATAGTTTATGCCCTATCATCTTCTAAAAATATGAATATTATAGATAGTTTTATCTCCAAAATAAGAGGATTTGATGATTTTATTAATAAGTTTTATACTACTACAAGCATCAAAGCCAATAGAGATAAATACAAGATAAGGAATATTTTTAATAATATAGATAATATACACTTTCATAAAAATCTACCTATATCTCTAGTCATAGATACTCCTAAAATCAATAGTATTTTATACCATATAAAAGAGGATTTAGCTTCATTAGAAAATGATAAAAATCTTATAAATATAAATGTAAGCTATGATAATCAGATGCTTCATATTCAACTTGATACAAAAATATATAATAATAGTAATAGATTTAAAAATCTATTTAAACAGAAGATAAGCGATAGTGATAAAAATAGAAAAGGAGTAGCTGTAAGTAACCGACTCATCAAGATGATGAAAGGAGAGTTAGATATGAGCTATAATAATAATAAATATCAATATGATATATTTATCCCTGCAAAAGTCTTAAATTTGAAGTTTGTTTAGGTTTAAAAAGGAGAAAAAATGAAATACCTTATGGCACTTGATGCTGGGACTGGGAGTATTAGAGCTGTTATATTTGACACTCTAGGCAATCAAATATCTGTAGCACAAAGAGAGTGGACACATCTATCTCAAGAGGGTGTACCCAATAGTATGGGGTTTGATGTAGCCAATAATTGGGAATTAGTGGTATGGTGTATCAAAGAGGCTCTCTGTATCGCTGACCTACCTTGCAGTGCTATTGAAGCCGTGAGTGCCTCTAGTATGCGTGAGGGAATTGTGGTCTATAATAGTGAGGGTGAAGCTCTTTGGGGTGTGGCAAATGTAGATGCAAGAGCATCTGATGAGGTCAAATATCTTAAAGAGAGTTTTGAGGGTATAGAAGAGAGATTTTATCAAATATCAGGGCAGACTTTTGCATTGGGTGCATTGCCAAGATTGATGTGGCTTCGAGATAATCAACCAGAAATTTATGAGAAAGTAGCTTATATCTCTATGATAGGAGATTGGATATTAGCTAGACTAAGTGGAATAATAGCATCTGACCCTAGCAATGGAGGGACGAGTGGAATATTTTCACTACTCCAAAGAGATTGGGATAAAAATATGCCAAAAGAGGTAGGCATCAAAGATACTATCTTCCCTCCTATCCTTGAAGCAGGAACACTTATGGGAACAGTCTCACCAAAAGCATCCAAAGAGACAACACTATCAACTACTACCAAAGTGGTAATGGGTGGAGGAGATGTTCAGTTGGGTGCATTGGGATTGGGAGTGAGTGAAGTGGGGCAAGTGGCGATATTGGGAGGCTCATTTTGGCAACAAGTGGTCAATATCTCTAGCGATACACCACCACCAAAAGATATGAGCATAAGAGTCAATCCTCATGTAGTCCAAGGTCTCTCACAAGCAGAAGGGATTACATTTTTCTCAGGGCTAATTATGCGATGGTTTAGAGATGTCTTTTGTGAATTAGAGAAACAAGAGGCAGAGAGTTTGGGCGTAGATACATACACTCTCCTCGAAGCCAAAGCCAAAGAGATACCAGTAGGCTCACACGGAATTATGCCAATATTTTCAGACAGTATGAAATACGGCAAGTGGTATCACGCAAGTCCTAGTTTTATCAATCTATCAATAGACCCAAATATCTGCAACAAAGCCTCAATGTTTAGAAGCTTAGAAGAGAACGCGTGTATAGTCTCAGCCATCAACCTAGAGAAGATAGAAGAGTTTTCTAATATCAAGACCTCCGAAATAGTATTCGCAGGAGGAGCAAGTAAAGGCGAACTATGGTGTCAAATCTTAGCCGATGTCACAGGATGCAAAATCAAAGTCCCAAAAGTCACAGAAGCCACAGCATTAGGCACAGCCATATCAGCAGGAGTCGGTGCAGGAGTTTATAAGAGTTTAACCCAAGCTTCAAAATCATTGGTAATTTGGGATAGAGAGTATCTACCAAATATGGAAAATTATGATAAATATCAAACTATAAAAGAGAGATGGATAGAGATATATGAGACACAACTCTCTCTTGTAGATAGAGGATTAACAGAGTCAATGTGGAAAGCACCAGGGGTTTGAGGTAACTTAACCGTAACTACTCATCCCCACCAAACTCCCTAAAGAAGTAGTAATTTATGAAGATATTAGAAAAGACATTTAAAAAGTTACCCAATAAGAGAGGAATTGAAGAAAAAATCTCATTACCTACTCTTTCTAAAAAGATTTATACACCAAAAGTTGAAATTTTATTGGAAGAAATCAGACAACTGAATAATGGTACGCTCAAATTACAAATCTTAGATTCTTTAATACCTGAATTAGATGATTAATTTTGAATTACTACCCAACTTTAAAGGAAAGCCCTACAAATGCAATACCCATTAGAGATAATGATATTTTTAAAATTAGATTAGCCAATAGTAGTTTGAATAAAGGAAAAGTTCAGGTTACAGAGTCTATTATTATTACTTAGAAAGTACAAACTTATATCTCTTGTAGTTTTTTTATAAGCATCGTATTGATAAGTGTTTGATAAGGTACTTTTTGTTCACTTGCTAATTTCTTGAAAAATAGAACTATATCGTTATCCAATATTAACGATACAGGTATTTTTTTGGGTTCATAAAATCTACCACGAATACCACCACTAAAATCATACTCATCTAACATCTCATAATCATCAAACTTTGAAATCTGCATAGGGTCTAAAAAGACCTCTTTTGCTTCTTCAAAGCTAATATTATGCTTTTTAATATTTAATCTATTTTTCTCATCACTCCATTCAAATTTCAAAACAGACTTTTTATATAAAAATATTTTTAACTATAATAACAAAAAAAGTGATAAAGAAAAGTTAGATATAATGCTAATGCAGTTTAACTTGTTGTTTTCGAAACAACAGCACCAACTGTTGTTTGAACTTCGCTAGTTAAATCTTAACTGCGAAAGGGTGTGAGCATTATGGATGAGATTATCCTTATACTTA
>JASFZJ010000081.1:0-16592 GCA_045267865.1 Sulfurovum sp.
TTTTTGATTATTATATCATAAGTATTTTAGTCACTATTTACCATGCCTCTTAAACACCTCAATAATCTTCAATATCTCATATTTTAGAAAAGAACTTAAGTACCGTGTGATGAATATATACTTTTTATAGTTTATATGCACCAAATCTATAATTTATCTTTTGTTCCCATGAATACTGTCAACGCTAATGAAATAAGCTTATCGGAAGTGGTGCTTGAGCTTCCACCTAATAGCTGAGGCTGAACCCACAGTTCCAAAAACCCCTTAATTCATTTACATTGACGCAATCTATGGTTACTATTGAATGATTTTACTAAATCAAAAACATTTCAAACCGTCTATCAAGTTATTACTTTAAAAAGTATATATCAAAGTTCTGCTAACTTCTGGTAATCGTAATATTTGAAGAATATATGTGTATATTATTATAATGTTTTTTATGGATGTATCAAAAAGTAACAAATATGACACTGATTATTACTCTTTTTATTTGTAATTTTAAGGTAGTATAAATTCCTAATTTATCTATAATAGATTAGGAAGGATAAAATATGAAGAAAATAATTTATGGAAATAGTAATTTTAGAAAAGTAAAAATAAATAATATTATTATGATGAGAACTCCAAAGATGAATTTAATGCTATATTTCATGATACATATATTGGTAAAAATCCAACACCTCTAAAAAATAGTTATAGAATTTTGTTTATGTAGTTTTCTGGAATTAATATAGATGGTGGAATGGAAGCTTTTTAATATTGGAGATAGTGAGAAGAACTATAAGATATTAGAACAGTTGATAGAGAAAAACTCAATTACAGGTGTTATCAAAGATGATTTTATTACCACGAAGAACATCAATATCTAAGACTTTTTAATTATATATTAAAAATATACCATTCTTAATATTTTTAATATTATGCTAAAATTTTAAAAACTTTATTACAAGGAAAAAAATGCGTATATTGACAGGAATACAAGCCTCTGGCAAACTTCATATCGGAAACTATTTTGGAGCTATGAAGCCTATGATAGAGCTTCAAGAGGATAATGAACTATTTACATTTATAGCCAACTATCACTCTCTTACCACTTCTAAAGATGCAAAACTTCTAAAACAATATACTATAGATGCTACTATAGATTACCTAGCTCTTGGACTAGACCCACAAAAGGCTACCTTTTGGGTACAGAGTGATGTGCCACAAGTGTTAGAGCTTTATTGGATTTTGTCTAAATTTACACCTATAGGATTGCTTGAGAGAGCTCATTCATACAAAGATAAAGTGGCTAAAGGAATACCTGCTAATCATTCACTCTTTTCGTATCCTGTGCTTATGGCTGCTGATATATTGATATTGGATACACAAAAAGTTCCTGTAGGCAAAGACCAAATTCAACATGTTGAAATAACTAGAGATATTGCTATTAAATTTAATAATGAGCATGGTGATATATTTACCTTACCTGAATATGTAGTGCAAGAAGATGTGGCTACTATTGTGGGGATTGATGGACAGAAGATGAGTAAGAGCTATGGTAATACGATTGAGCTATTTATGGATGAGAAGCCTCTACAGAAGCGATGTAATAAAATCATATCATCTTCTACTCCTTTGGGTGAACCACTAGAGTATGAGGGGGATAATATATATTCATTGGCATCTCTATTTTTGGATAATGAGCAGAAGTTGGAGCTTCAAGAGAGATATAAAAGTGGCAAAGAGGGATATGGACATTTTAAAAAGTATCTAAAAGAGCTTATTTGGGAAGAGTTGGGTGAAGCTAGAGAGAAGAGGGAATATTATCTTAATAATATGGATGAAGTGAATGATATACTTAATAGTGGTGCTAAAAAGGCTTCTATTATTGCTGATAAAAAAATGGAATTGGTGCGAGAGGCGATAGGACTTTAATAGTTTCTATTTAAGATAAGGGTAGATATTAAATCTACCCTTACAAGTTTGAATAACTATTCTATAAATCATCTAATAGATTATCTAGGGCTTTGCCTACTTTATCTACTTTATTCGTTCCCTCTTCTTCGATTATTTGTGTATCTGTTTTATTATCAATTATCTTTTCAATTTGTATCTCATTGATATTTGACTCAGATACTATAGTAACTCTATTTGAAGTATCTTCTTCTTTGGCATCTACTTGAACATCTACATCATTATATCCCTCTAAATTTTGAAGATAGTTTGATGCTTTAGCTTTTTGAGTTATAGCCTCTTTTTTAGGCTCTTCTTTTACAATAGCTGTCTGTGTTGTTTCGTCTTCTATCATATTATATCTAACAATTAGATATATAATAGCCAAAGATAAAAGTATAACAAGCATTATCGCTAAGTTTTCTAAAATTTTTCTCATCATATTTTCCTATTATTTATTTTTAACTGTAGTGAAACCTAGTATCTTCCACATTTGAAAGCCACCTCTATAGTATAACATCTTCTCAGCAGGATAACCTAGTTCTAAAAACATCTTGATAAATCGTGGTGACTTATCACACCAAGAGCCATTACAGTAAAATAATATATCCATAGCATGGGATGTATCCCAAGAGCCATCATTGACTATTCTTGCACCAAAAATTTGCATAACTTTTGATATTTTCTCTGGGTTGTTTTTTACTCTAAATGGTATATTTATTGCTGAGGGAATAGACTCTTTCTTATACTTCTTTTTGGTTCTAAGGTCTATTACAAGTCCCTTTCCTGTATTTCCTCTATCTTTCATAAAGTGCAAAAGCTCCACTTCACCTACAGTCTTAACTTTTGAATTGATTTTGATAGGCTGAATATCTTTATTCGGTCTATATATCTTTACATACTCACCTGTTAGTTTATGTTTTGTATTTTGATTTCTATGGATTTTGACTGCTTTACCTTTGTGATATACATAGATATATGACATATCAGGTGTAATTTTCACTTTGTCATACTGTCCTGCACTTAGATATGATATTGAGATTAATATCAGTAATATACTCTTCATATTATTTCCTTCCCTTTGGTACAATTGTTGTGAGTCCTATAAGTTGCCACGACTGCATACCACCACGGTAGTATTTCATCTTCTCTTCAGGATATCCTATCTCTATAAGTGCATTGATAGCTGTTGGTGACTGTCCACACCATGCACCATTACAATAAAATAGTAGTGTTTTAGCTTTGGTAAAATCCCAATCATCATCTTTATACTTTCCACCAAACTTTTTGAGGAGTTTAGTAAGTGTTTTATTCTCATTCAAAAATATCTTAAAAGGTATATTTACAGCTGATGGAATAGCTGATTTTTTATACCAATTGGCAAGTCTAGCATCTATAAATATTCCTTTTCGATTAGATATAAAATCTAATACCTCTAATTCACCATAAGTCTCAACATTATCACTTATTTGAAATGGCTCTATAAAAAATGGTGGAGAGGGACGGGAAGTGAGAGCAAACGAATTCTCCAAATAGCTATCTTCTTTTTGTATTCTCTCTATTTTAATAGTCTTACCATTATGTTTAACTTTTACAAAAGGCATCCCTTTTGTAATCTCAACTACTCCTGCATTAGCTATAATTGTACTCAGTATTAAAATACTAAAGTAAAATAGTCTCATATTAACTCCTTTTTTATACTATCCGTAAATAATTTTATTGTAAATTCTAGCATACCTTAACTTCATACTAATATCTATAGATGTAAGAAAAAATTAAATTTTAACTATTATGTTCAAATCTACCTAGTTATCTGTATAAATAGATATTAATTTAATGCTTTTATAAGAGAATAGTATATTATTTATAATCTCTCTCTCTATATAAGCTGTCGTATCTATATATATCTCTAAATTTCCATTATTGATATGTCCATTTGCAGTTACAAGTGATAGCAGATGTTTGGTGATGGCTCTTCCTGTATGAATAAGTGTTATATTATTATCCATAATATCTAATATTATATGAGCGATAAGAGGATAGTGTGTACAACCCAATACAATTGTATCCACTCCATTATCTCTCATTGGCACTATCCAACCCTCCAAAAGCTCTCTTGTATATATACTATCTATCTCACCTCTCTCTATCTGTTCTACGAGTTTGGGACACGCTTGTTGGTATATATCAATATCTCTATTTTCACAAAGAGAAGCCACAAGATTTTGGTACTTCTCCCCTTTGAGTGTAGCAGAAGTTGCCAATATACCTATTTTACCACTTTGAGTATGAGCTATAGCAGGTTTTATCGCAGGTTCTGTACCTATAATGATAAGATTTGGGTATTTGGCTCTAAGAGTCTCTATCGCAAAAGCAGTGGCTGTATTACAAGCCAAGATAAGTGCATTTATCTGATAAGTTTTGATAAGATAGTTGGTAATATCAAGAGAGTATTGTAAAATCTCTTTAGGAGTTTTCTCCCCATAAGGAGCGTTGAGGGTATCTGCTACATAGTAGATTTGAGCATTTTGAAGAGTTTGGGATATTGCTTTCACAACAGTCAAACCACCCAACCCAGAATCAAAAACTCCTACCCTAATAGCTTGATGGAGCATAAAATATTAAGCACCCTCATTCATAATAGATAAAAACTCATCGTTAGTCTTAGTTTTCATCATTTTAGAGAATAAGAATTTAAGCCCCTCAACCTCTTCCATATTCTGCATAGCATTACGCAATGCCCAAACCTTTTGGAGTACATCAGCACTTACCATAAGCTCTTCTTTTCTAGTCCCTGACTTAGTCACATCAATAGCAGGATATACGCGTCTCTCAGACACATGACGATTGAGGATAACTTCGGAATTACCTGTACCTTTAAACTCTTCAAATATCACCTCATCCATCTTGCTTCCTGTATCTATAAGAGCAGTTGCTATAATCGTTAAACTTCCACCCTCTTCGATATTTCTAGCAGCTCCAAAAAATCTCTTTGGTTTGTGTAAAGCATTCGCATCTACACCACCTGAAAGCACTTTACCTGAACTTGGAGTTACCGTATTGTACGCCCTTGCAAGTCTAGTAATGGAGTCAAGCAAGATAATAACATCTTTACCCATCTCAACGCGTCTTTTGGCTTTTTCTATCACCATCTCAGCAGTTCGTACATGATTTTGGGCAGGTAAATCAAATGTAGAGCTATAAACTTCACCTTTAACTGAGCGTTGCATATCAGTAACTTCCTCAGGTCTCTCATCTACAAGTAACACCATCAAAGAGGCATCAGGATTATTATAACTGATACCATGAGCTAACTCTTTTAGAAGTTCTGTTTTACCAGTTCGTGGAGGAGCGACAATCAAAGCTCTCTGCCCTTTTCCAATAGGAGTAAAGAGGTCAAGCACTCTACCAGTCATCTTCATTGGATTATATTCAAGCTTAATCTGCTCACTTGCATAGAGTGGAGTGAGGTTCTCAAAGAGAGGTCTCTGTTTTGATTTCTCAGGGGCTACATAGTTGATAGCCTCTATCTTTAAAAGTGCATAATACTTCTCTTGGTCTTTTGGTGAACGAACTTGTCCTGTGACTATATCACCATTTCGCAGAGCAAATCGTTTCACTTGCGTACCACTTACATAAGTATCATTACTAGAATTTGAGAAGTTTCCATCAATAGAGCGTAAAAAACCATATCCATCATTCATAATCTCCAAAATACCCGTATAGAGTATAAAACCACCTTGCTTCACTTGTGCTTTGAGTATCTCAAAAATAAGGTCTTTTCTATGAAACTCATTAGGATTTTCAACTTTCACCTCTTTGGCGATAGTGACAAGTTCATTAAGTGGGAGTTTTTGGAGGTTTTCTATCTTGTACCCATCAACTGGTACATGTGTTCTGTTTTTTCTATTAGCACTGTTGCCACTAGAAGGTTTTTTATTTTCGCTCATATTTCCTCTTATTGTGATATATTACGGAGATTGTACTATAGATATAAAATAGATATAAAATATTATTTGATAGTGTAGTGGTGCTATTATAATACTTTTTGGCTGAAATGTCAAACCGAGTTAAAATTCAGCACAGCAATTCTAACTATAACCTACGAAATTACCCCTATAAACTAGGAGGAGGGTAGGTAAATCAGATAAAAAAATATGCTCTAATAAAAAAAACTATTAAAAGAGCTGATAACACTCACTGACTTTAGAAAAGATAAACATATTTTACATCTTCAAATTTTTGCAATTCATCTTGCTTGATAAATCTATCTTCAAATCTAAAACTAATGCCTATTTTTAGTAGTCTCCCTCATCTCTTTAATCTTCTGATTAAATATATATATCTCATCTGCTATCTCTCTTATCTCAGCATCACTCATCATATTGATAAGGTCGGTCATTAGAGGGTTTGATTTTTTGCCACTCTTGAACTCTGCTATCTTGCTATATATATAATCAGCATCTCTAGTAAGCAGAGATGGTCCTATAATCCCATTGGCATAATCATCGTGACAAGCCGAACACTTTATCCTAAACTTAAGGCTTAGTTTTTGACTAAGCATAGATATTTGTACTGCTTCATAAGGGCTACGAATATGTATATTAGCATCAATCGCCGTTCGTGGTTTTATCCTCACAGATGCGTCTTTGTTGGCTGGTTGTTCATTGGGGTCATAAGCACTCTTGATACCATAATCATAATAAAATGACTTGTCATTGTCTGTTTTGATTTGCTTCTCTTTGACTTTTATCTCTTTTGCATTTGGGTTTTGTACTATCTCTATCTTGGGAGTATTGGCAGTAGCGTTGATACTCTTATCTAGTTTTTCACTACTCTCATCACATCCCACAATACTAGCAACAAACAAAATGCTCAAAGCCAAAATCTTATAATCTACTCTCATCTACTCTCCTTTGGGTTTAATTATAATAGATGGCTCACTCGTAGGACATATCTCTTGACACGCTCCACAACCTATGCACCCATCATATATCTCTGGTCTCTTGCCACCTTTGCTATCAGTAACCATCATAATAGCAGTTAGAGGATTTGGGATAGGACATATATCTGCACATAGTGTACACTGCTTACCCTCATAACCCTCCATCTTCTCTAGCAGTTCTAGTTCTAATTTAGTTACATTTCTTACACCATTTGTAAACTCTTTGATTTTGGTATCATAGCCTTTGGGAACTACCATCTTACTGATAGCCAAACAGGTGTTAGGATACTCCAATACGGCTATACCCATATCAATATCTTCTGTCTTCTCGGTCTTGTGGTCCAATGCCCCACTAGGACAAGCCAATACACAAGGGACTGCGTTACAAGCATAGCAACCTCTCTCATTTGCGTCGATATAAGGAGTGCCTTCTCCGTGACCTTTGAGCATATCTGCTAGTTTGATAGAGTGGTATGGACACACTTGTAAGCACTGTCCACACTTGATACAAAGAGCCAAAAAATCTTTCTCATTCAATGCCCCAGGTGGTCTAAGCCTATTTTCTGCGCCCACAAGATAGGGACTAAATACCACTCCTCCACCCAAAAGCACTCCAAAAAATCCTAGTGTAGAGTATCTGATAAACTCTCTTCTATCTGTGCTTACCTTTGCCATATCTATCCTTTTGTCTCGACTATTTTTACTATAGGTTCTTGGTCTTCAAACAAAAAGACTGGTTTTGTAAATGGAGCTAGTTTTGCCAAAAAATTCAATAGTGATATTACAGGACTTCCATAAAAAAACTTCACATCAGAGTTATATACCCATAGTTGGTCTGCATATTGATATACCTGATGAGGAGTATCTCCGATATTGTCTCTGTTTTTGTCAAAACCCTCATAGTTGTCCCAATAGTTACCTACTATATCATTATCGTTTGTCTTGCCACCTCTGCTATCGTTTACCACATCTTCTATATTTCCCATAATAATATTATCTCTAATTATATTATTTTCACTCAATGAATGAAAGTGTATAGCCTCTGAATTGTACAAAATCTTATTGCCCGTAATCCAATTGTGTGTATCTGGTTCAAATGGAGACCTATCTATATACAACCCCTGAGCACAGTATATAATAGTATTATTTTTTATCGTAAAATTGGAGACATCTTTGAGACCAATTCCCATACCAGTAGCACCTTGTGAGCTTCTAATCGTATTGCCTATAGCGATAGAGTCCTTGGAGTACATAAAAAATATTCCAACAGAGTTAAACTCATAAATATTGTCTTTGATAAAGTTTTTACCTGCATACATAAAGTGTAGAGAATATCTATTGTGACTACCATAATTTGCTATAATCTGATTACCATGAGAGTACCATATCACCATATCCCTAGATTTAATCAGAGAGTTTTTTTGGACTATATTATTATTGCTATACCACAATCTAAGACCATCTCCACGAAGCCCTAATTTGAAATCTTTTGAAGTGATAGTGTTGTGAGATATGATAGAGTTATTGACCATCTGCATATCAATGCCAAATAGACAATTATCTATCACACAATGGCTTATCTCGCATTGATTAGCTTTGTTTACCTTAATCGCTGCATCCAAATTCTCGTGTCTATCACCACTATTGATGATTTTGAGATTTTTGAGAGTCACAAACGAGCTATTGATAGTTATCACAGTTCCATAATTTTGGGCATCTATCACCACACCATCTTCTATGCCTATGATAGTAAGAGGCTTATTGATAACTATATTACCTTTATAAACCCCTTTTGGCAGTTTCAATATAGAACCACTTGGAGCTTTGTCTATAGCCTCTTGCAAGATATTGGCATCAAGCGTAGAGAGTAGTAGTGTGGAGATGAGTAAAAGAAGCTTAAACATCTACTTAGACATCTCTTTTAGCCCTTTTTGTTTTGCAAAGAAAGCCAAAAGACTAAAGAGGCTAATAGCGATAATCAGATAGAACCCAATAGTAGGATACGAGTGAGTAGTAAACTGTGCTATCTTACCATCACCAAACACAGTAGGCATAAACGGCTTGATTTTAAACGCTCCCCAATCGTGCAAGTTGTGTCCAAACCAATACAACCAATAGGCATAATCAGCTATAAATAGAAGAGGCAAAGAGGCAGGAACAAGCATAATATAACTAAAGATAGGAGCATTATAAGCCATAAACAAAATCATACCAAGTGAAAGAGCCAATAGAGCATAAATCCCTATCTCCCTCTCATATATTCCACCAATCCACATAGGGTCCATTCCCACATAGTGATTGATTGTATTCATCTCATGTATCTCTCCACTAAATCCATCAAAATGGAAAAATACAGGTATCCCCTCAGGAAAAGCCTCTTTGGGATAGTTGGGAGCTTCTAGTGAAACAGCCCAAATAGGCAAAGAAGCCACACCTATCTCAGAAGATGATTTAATCATTTGAGCTAGATTATTATGTGACTCTTCTGGTGTAGAGACACTCTTATATCTACCTTGATTGTATATATCCCATACTTTATAAGCTAGTGACGATATTTCATCGACCTTACCATCATCAATTTTGTTTAGTGTACTATGAAAAGCAACCATAGGAAATGTAAATGAGAGAGTTAAAATAATTAGAGCTAATAGAGTAAATACTCTAGCTTTTATAATACTTTTGTGCAATTGTTATCCTTTTAAAATTATTGTATATCAATTATATCCGTATAAGCTTGATTTGTATCAATCTTAATATTATTGTCTAGTTTTTTTGTTCTCTGTTGCTAGATTTCTAATAAAAATGATAGGTGATAATAAAAAAAGATATAATTAGACTATTTTTAATAAAGGCTCTAAATGAAACTCTCTTCTTCTAAACTTTCCCTATTTCAAAAAGATGGATTTCTTGTCTTGCGTAATTTTATCGGTAGTGATAGATGTGATACTATCAAAGATATAGCCTTGGCTCATCTTAAACATAAAATAGCTCCTATTGAGACGGAATCTGAGTATATGGGTGAAGATAGCTCTTCTAAAACTATTACTATTCGTAGATTAAGACAAGTTTATGATAGAGATATTGTCTTTAGAGAGTGGATGAGAGAGAAGAGTATGAGAGATATATTGGCTCAAATACTTGATGATACTCCTGTGCTTACTTTAGCTCACCACAACTCTATTATGACTAAAATACCTCACACTTCTACACAGACTTCATGGCATCAAGATATAAGATATTGGAACTTTGAGAATGATAATCTTGTGAGTGTTTGGTTAGCCCTTGATGAGGAGTATGAGGAGAATGGTGTTTTAGAGTTTATCGCAGGGAGTCATACAATGAAGTTTAGTAGTGAGCAATTTGAAGATAAGGCGTATTTCTCTTCTACTTATCCACAAAATCAAGAACTTATCAAAAATAAAATAAAAGTAGAGCTTCATAAAGGCGATGTGGTGCTATTTCACTCAAAACTTCTACACCGAGCTAATAAAAACTCTACAGATAAGGCAAAAATATCTTTTGTCTATACTGTAAAGGGTGCAAAAAATAGTCCTATAGAGGGAAGTCGTTCGGCAAGTTTTAGAGAGATTAGCTTATAATAGTTATAATCTGTGCTAATTTGACTCATAACTACTAAAAAGAGCTAAAAATATAAAAAATATAAGATGTACCTATAACTCTTAGATTTATTATAGTATAATTTCAAATATAAAAATAAAGGATTTAACATGGCAAAATATGTAGAATTAACAAATGACAACTTTGAAGATACAATCAAAGAGGGTGTAACAATGGTAGATTTCTGGGCTCCATGGTGTGGACCTTGTAGAATGATTGCTCCAATTATCGAAGAACTAGCTGAAGATTTTGAAGGTAAAGCTACTATCGCAAAAGTAAATACAGACGAAGAGCAAGATATTTCAGTTAAATATGGTATCCGTTCTATCCCTGCTATTTTATTCTTCAAAGACGGTGAAGTAGTTGACCAAATGATTGGTGCAGCTTCAAAAGATGCATTTGCAGAAAAAATCAATGCAATTTTAGCGTAATTTTATTATCTATTCTCTCTTTTTAGAGAGTATAGATACCTCTTCCTTAAATATTCTCACTACCAAATAATTAATCAAGTTTTATAAGAGTATAATTTGTTTAATTATTTCAAAAGGATTACAGATGTTAGATTGTGCAATTATCGGTGGAGGACCAGCAGGGCTTACAGCAGGACTATATGCGACTAGAGGTGGACTCCAAAATGTAACTTTATTTGAGATGGGAATGCCAGGTGGTCAGATTACACAAAGCTCTGAGATAGAGAACTACCCAGGATTTTTTGAACATGGTAAGAGTGGAATTGATTTTATGGAGACATGGCAGAAGCAGTGTTTCTCATTTGGTCTTAAACACGAGATGAAAAAGATAGATAGAGTAGCAAAAGAGGGTGAACACTTTGTTATCTATATAGAGGGTGGTGATAGTATTGAAGCCAAAACAGTTATAGTTGCCACTGGTTCAACACCCAAAAGAGCAGGATTTGATGGAGAAAATGAGTATTTTGGTAGAGGTGTTAGTACCTGTGCCACTTGTGATGGATTTTTCTACAAAAACAAACCTGTCACTGTTTTAGGTGGTGGTGATACAGCACTGGAAGAGGCATTTTATCTCTCAAATATCTGTTCAGATGTATTTGTAGTTCACCGTAGAGATACATTTAGAGCATCTCCTCCAACACTAGATAGAGCCAAAAGAAAAGAGAATATACATTTTCTTACAGATAGTGTTATTGATGGTGTAATGGGTGATGCGATGGGTCTTTCAGGTGTGAAAATCAAAGACAAAGAGGGCAAAATCAGAGAGCTAGATAATACAGGACTATTTGTATTTGTAGGACTTAATGTAAATAATAGCGTCCTCAAAGATGAAAATGGTGAGTTTATCTGTGAAGTAAATAATATTGGTCAAGTAGTAGTAGATTTGAGTATGAATACATCAGTTGAAGGTCTATTTGCAGCAGGTGATATTCGTATCCATTCACCAAAACAAGTAGTAGCCTCAGCAGGTGATGGTTCAGTGGCCGCATTACAAGTTATATCATATATTCAAGAACAATCTTAAAGGGAACAAAATGGCAAGAGTAGGTATAGTAGGAAGTACGGGAAGAGTAGGAAATCTACTTATAGATAGTCTTATTGATGATGTAGATTTACCTTTGGGGGCAGTGCATATATTTGATGACCTCAAAAGAGATTTACCAAAAGATGTATTCATCACAAATAGTATGAGTGAGCTACTCAAAAATTGTGATATAGTGATAGATTTTTCAGCTCCTAGTGCTACACAAGAGCTGTGTGAAATGGCTCTGCTAAACCCTACACCACTAGTAATAGCTACAACAGGATTTACCAAGCATCAACAAAATCTACTTACAGAAGCATCTAAAGAGATGCCTGTACTCTATGCATCAAATATGTCAGCAGGAATAGCGATACTCAAACAACTCGTTGAGCAAGTATCAGCAACTCTAAGAGATTTTGATATAGAGATAGTTGAACAGCACCACAGACACAAAGTCGATGCTCCATCAGGGACTGCTCTTACTTTAGGTGAATTTGCAGCAAAGGGTAGAGGATTGGATTTGGACGATGTCCGTGTGAGTGGTCGAGATGGTCAGATAGGTGCAAGAAGTAAAGATGAGATAGCTATAATGGCTCTTAGAGGTGGTGATATTGTCGGAAGACATACAGTTGGCTTCTACAATGATGGAGAGTTTTTGGAACTCAATCATACAGCAACAAGTAGAGAGACATTCTCCAAAGGTGCAATAAGAGCGGCAAAATGGCTTATAAATAAAGATAGTGGTCTCTATTCAATTAACGACTGTTTGGGGATTTAGTATGTGTGCAATAGTTGGTATATTTGGTAAAAAAGAGGCTTCTAAGAGTGCTTATTACTCTCTATTTTCTATGCAACATAGAGGACAAGAGGCTTCTGGTATCTCATCTGCTGATGGCAAAAAGATATACTTAATAAAAGATAGAGGACTCGTCACAAATGTATTTCAAGAGCCTTGTCTTGACATACTCTTAGGAAATTGTGCAATAGGTCACAATCGTTACTCTACAGCAGGTTCAGAGTCTGTGCTTGACGCTCAACCAGTATTTGCCAAATATAAACTAGGTGAAATCTCTATAGTTCACAACGGTAACCTCATCAATAAAGATGAAGTAAGAAAAGAGCTTATAGACAATGGAGCAATATTTCAGACCAATATGGATACAGAAAATATTATCCATCTTATAGCAAAAAGTCAAAAAAATGCCTTAGTGGATAGGATAAAAGATATGCTCACCAAGATAGAGGGAGCGTACTGTTTGGCTATCCAAAGCCGAAGCAAAATGTTTGTTATCCGTGACCGTTTTGGTATCCGTCCTTTGAGTCTAGGGAAGTTCAAAGATGGTGGATATATAGTTTCTAGTGAGACTTGTGCCTTTGATTTAGTAGGTGCTGAATTTGTACGAGATGTAAAACCAGGGGAGATGTTAATATTTGAAGAGGGCAAAGAGCCAGTTTCAGAACAGATATTTGAGCCTGATTTTCACCCTTGTGCTTTTGAGTATATCTATTTCGCAAGACCTGACTCTAATATAGACAATAAAAATGTATATCAGATGCGTTTAGAGATGGGTAAAAGATTAGCCAAAGAAGCACCTGCTGTCGTTGATATAGTTCTCCCAGTTCCAGACTCAGGGGTTGCTGCAGCAAGAGGTTATGCAGAGGCGTTAAAAGTACCATTTGAGATGGGAATAGTAAGAAATCACTATGTAGGACGTACATTTATAGAACCAACTCAAAAGATAAGAGACCTAAAAGTAAAACTAAAACTCTCTCCTATCAAACATCTAATAGAGGGCAAAAGAGTAGCTATAATAGATGACTCTCTAGTAAGAGGGACAACTTCAAAGCTCATCGTAAAGATGCTAATAGAAGCTGGTGCAAAAGAGGTACATATGCGTATAGCCTCACCTGAGATAAAATACCCTTGTAGATACGGCATAGACACACCCACACAAGCCGAACTAATCTCCTCATCTCACACAGTAGAAGAGATAGCTCAAAAAATAGGAGCAACTTCTCTAGGATTTTTATCTATAGAAGGACTCAAAGAGTCTCTGGGAAACGATAGAGAGTATTCACTTGTGAGTTTTGATGGTAAATATTTTGCAGGTGGAAATGCTGGTAGTAAGGGTTGTAGTTCGTAATATTAAAATCTCTGATATATCTCCTAAGTTTTTATTTGATAAGATAGAATAAATAGATTATCTTACTATTTACTCTTCTTCATCCACTTCTTAAATGGTTGTAGAGATGATATATAATCTGCTACATCTTCAATTTCCTGCTCTTCTAGTGGTAGTGTTGGCATAGCATTAGCACTATATCCAAACTCTTTATATAAGCTATAAGGGTCTCTAACATACTGTGCTATCTTGGCTTTTTTTCGTGTATAAGATACAATATTAAAATCAGTAGCCATCAACGAACCACCATTAACTGTATGACAAATAGCACAATTTGCTTTATATACATTCTCTCCAGCGACAATATCTGCCATCAAACTTGTTGTTGTTAAGATTACGATTGAAGTCATTAACTTTTTCATATAAGTTTCCTTTATAATATTTATTGTTTTTGATTATAACCTAAATAGGATAAATTTTGTCTTAATTAGAAAAATCTATTTATTTCTGATACTTTATACTATTTTATTATTTGTTCCTAACCAACTTAAAAATCAAATCCAAATAATTTTTTGGTCTCATCTAATGTTGTTATAACAAAGTCATCAAGATTAAGTTCACTATATTGTTTTGATTCTCTAAACTTTATATCACTAATTGAACAAATATATTGTATTAAATTTTTATTTGTATAGTCAAAAGCATAACCTATCTGTCTCTCATCTACCATATCAAAAAGTCTATTATCATGCCCCACTAATCCTATTAAATTTGGATTTAACTTGTATAAAAGCATATCATATATAAAAATTTTCATCTCATTGATACCATCACTCGTATTTTTATTATCAATCTTTGGTTCAATCTTATATAATCTTTCAGTATTAAACTTTTCAACTATTTCAATATCCAAAAACCCTGGTTTATCATTATAAAACTCTTCTGATATTTCTCTAAAAGATTGTCCTAAAAATTGTATAGTTTCTTTTAATTCACTCTCCAAGTCTATAAGTTCTAATTTAAATTGGTCTATTTCTAACTTAATTTTAGCTTCATCTTTTTTATATTTAATTAAAGATTTTTCATCTCTTTGTATCTGCTCTAAATTTTCTTTTATAGTATCTTTTTCTCTATTTAACGCATGATATTCCTCTAAAGCACCTTTATTTTCTAAATATTTCAAGACTTCACTTCGTCTTTTATCTAAAATAAATAAAGACTCTTCCATACTTTTAATAGATATTTCTAACTTATCAATATCTTTTTTTGCTCTATCTTTCCTATTCTTGAAAAGTGTATTATGAAAATCTTGTACAGCTTCAATATGATTTAAAACCTCTTCTCCCAAAAAGAAACTTGCTTCTGCATACATATTGTCCAATTTGTTTATATCTATATCTACTTGATTATTTATTTTTATAATATTCTTTTTACTTCTAATCAACCTATTGTTATATGCTATATTATTTCTAATCTTTTGAATTTGATTTGTTAAAGTATCAGCCTCATCTTTCAAATTATTAAAATCTTTTGCTATCTCAAAATTATCTAAATTTTTAGTAATTTCTTGTAATCCCTCTAATAGTTCAAACTCTTTTTCTTTATCAATATTTTTTTGAAGCTCTTTTAACTCTTTAATTAATAATTTAAGTCTATCACTCTTCACTTTTAACTCTTTTTTATTCTTTAAAAAAATTAAGTCTAAACCTAAAAGAGAAGCATTTATAAGGTTGTTCTGATAAGATTTTTCTTTCATAGTTACCTGACTTGTAGCTTCAATATAGCTCTCTTTATTGGTTCTAAAAAATCGTCCAAATATATTTCTAAAACTATATTCACTTTCTACCAAAGAGTCTAAAAATAAAATATATTCACTCTCTTTATTTAATTCTTCTCCATTGATAGAAATTGTATTATAACTTCTATCAATCGTGTAAGTTTTATTATTATGCTCAAAAGCCAAAGATAATGTAATATTCTCTTTTTTTAATACTTCTTTTAAGTTTTTTATCTCTCTACTATGAGTCTTTCCCAACATAAAATCTATACAAATCAAGGCTAAACTTTTACCAATACCATTAGATGTTTTCTTTTTATCATTTGTTAATATCTTTTGTCCTACAATAATATTTAACCCTGATGTAAAATTTAATGTCTGAAATCTACTATCACTACTAGTTAATTGTAAAAGTTTCATATTCTTACCTCTAAAATATCATCTTTTTTAATTTTAATTTTATTAATCATAAATAAAAAATCAATAGCATACAAAAAAGAATCGAATGAAATTTCTTTTTTAGGATAAAGTTTATTAAATTTTAAAAATAAATTATCAACAGAAATACTCTCTTTTTGAACTATAGATAAAATATATCCACCCATCACAACAAATGAATCTTCAATTTTGACTATTTTATTACCCATTATCATTCTATTGCACCAATGTCACATATATCAAAAAAATAAGCCATAGTTAC
>JASFZJ010000082.1:0-29740 GCA_045267865.1 Sulfurovum sp.
ACCATCGTAATGAGGTAAGGTTTATGGTTTATTTTGGTAAGGACTTACACCTTACTGGTTGAACGCCTTCGAGGGCGTACTAGGTCGAGGTATCCCTACCTCGACATTGGTCTATTATTTTATATTTATTTGATTATAAAATATACAATCGTCGTAGTGAGAACACTACAACCAACGAGTTAAAATAAAAAAGATACTGTTATGCATATCCTACTAAACTTCTCATCTTTTTGGCAGGTGTAAACTTGAATATAATACTCCCACTAGATGACTCTCTCACATAAAACTTCCCAAAATTTCTAATAGTTAGACTCTCTAAATCAGATATACTCTTATATATACCCTCATTAAAAGCTTCTATCCATTTTTGAGCCTCTTCTTCTGTGCTATTCATCTTTTTTGCCATAAAGGTGTGTAACTCTTTTTCTGTCATTTTATTGCTCCTACTAAATTTAATAAAAAAACTGCAACAAACAAGCCTCATCTTATGAAAGCCTTTTTTAGGTAGTAAGTTTTATATTAATTTTTTAATTATAAAGTTATTCTAGCAATTGATAGCTGTTTGAAGGGTTAAATTATATATATACATTTTAAGACAATCTAAAATCTTAAAAACCACCAATAAATCACGCTATTAGCAACTTTTGGATAAAATCACTATATTTTTAAAAGTCAAATCAGTTTATAGAGGTTGTATGAAAAATTTAGAAGAGAAGATTATAAGTGCTAGTTCACTTGAGATATTAGAGGGTGTTCGTATAGAGCTTTTTGGTAAAAAAGGTGTTTTGGCATCAGGGTTTGCCAAGATGAAAGATGTGCCAGGTCCTGAGAAAAAGGCTTTTGCACAAGGGCTGAATGAGAATAAAGCAAAGTTGCAACAGACTTTTGATAAGAGATATGAAGAGTTAAAGGCAGAAGAGATAGAGAATATTCTCAAATCTGAAGCTATAGATGTATCACTGTATAGTAATCTTTCAGAAAAAGGTGCTTTGCATCCTGTGATGGAGACTATGGATAAGATTATAGATTATTTTGTATCTCTAAATTTCTCTGTGGCTGATGGTCCTATGGTTGAAGATGATTTTCATAACTTTGAAGCTCTTAATCTACCAAAATATCACCCTGCTAGAGATATGCAAGATACATTTTACTTTAAAGATGGTGGACTTTTGCGTACGCACACTTCACCTGTTCAGGTACGCACGATGTTAGAGACTAAGCCTCCAATTCGTATGATAGCCCCAGGAAGTGTATTTAGAAGAGATTATGATATTACGCATACTCCTATGTTTCATCAAGTCGAAGGTCTTGTGGTAGATGATTTAGGTGTAGTGAGTTTTGCTAATCTTAAATCTATTTTAACAGACTTTTTACACTATATGTTTGGTGATGTTGAAGTGCGATTTAGACCAAGTTTCTTCCCGTTTACTGAGCCATCTGCTGAGGTAGATATATCGTGTGTTTTCTGTGAGGGTGAGGGGTGTAGAGTATGTTCACACACTGGTTGGCTAGAAGTATTGGGTTGTGGCATTGTTGATCCTAATGTATTTAAGTCTGTTGGATATGAAGGTGTAAGTGGTTATGCCTTTGGTTTGGGTGTAGAACGGTTTGCGATGCTTATGCACAAGATACCAGATTTGAGAAGCCTCTTTGAGGGAGATATTCGTTTATTGGAGCAGTTTAGATGATAGTAACTAGAAGTTGGTTGAGTGAGTTTATAGATTTAAGTGGTGTAAGTAATGAAAAATTATATGAGACATTCAACTCTATAGGGTTAGAAGTAGATAGCATCAATAAGATAACTATTGATGAGAGCGTAGTAATTGGTGAGATACTATCTTGCGAAAAACATCCTGATGCTGATAAGCTTAATGTGTGTCAGATAGATATAGGCAGTTCTACTGTGCAGATAGTCTGTGGTGCGTCAAATGTAGTTGATGCTAGATTTGTCGCTGTGGCTACTATTGGGGCTGAATTGCCTGATAATTTCCTTATCAAACACGCTAATTTGCGTGGTGTGGATAGTGAAGGTATGGTTTGTGCTTCAAATGAGCTAGGACTTCCTGATATGGGCAAAGGTATTATGGTTCTTGATGAGAGTATCGGTGAGCTTATTGTTGGAAAAGCACTTAATAGCTATCCTAAATTTGCAGATACTATTATTGAGCTTGAACTTACAGCCAATAGAGGTGATTGTTTGAGTATCTATGGAGTGGCTAGAGATTTGAGTGCTGGGCTTAATATTGAATTGAAACCTTTTGAGTATAAACCAGAAGATAAGATGAAACTAGGAATTGCTAGAGAAGCACAGATACATCATAAAGGCGATATGGATGCGTCACTATGTTATAAATTGGCAAATATAGAGATTATCTCCTCTTCATTTTTGATTAAGTTGCGTCTAGCGATGGTCAATGTAGAGTTTGATGGAAGTCTTGATGCAATATTGGCATACTCTACACACACTACAGGTGTAATATTGAGAGCTTATAATAGTGCTAACTTTAGAAATAGTAAAGATAAAGTATCTGTAACTATCAATGCAAAATCCAAAGGTATTATGGAGGTATTGAGTGAAGAGAACACTCTCTCTATAGTGGGCGTTAATCAAAAAGATTTAGGTAAGGCAGATGATAGTACAACAGAGATTTTATTAGAAGCTAGTTATATCAATCCTGATACTCTTGTTGAAGCTGTATCTACAACAGATTTTAAAAGAGATGATTTATACTACAAAACATCAAGAGGCTCAAATCCTGATTTAAGATTTGGACTACTCTTTTTGGGTGATATATTGGATAGATATACAGGAATATCCTGTTATGAGGGTTCGTTGGATATAGAGAAAGTAATCAAAAAACATACTCTGGTAGTAGAGTCAAAGAGTATATCTTCTATAATTGGTATGGATATAGAGATACATAAAATCACAACAATACTTAAAAAATTAGGCTTCTCTATAAGCTCAATGGGTAATGATATAGTCTCTGTAACTATTCCTCAATTTAGACATGATATAAGACATATTCAAGATATAGCAGAAGAGATAGTACGAATAGTAGGGATTAATAATATTATCGCTAAAGCCTCTATTTTTGAAGAGAAACCTAAACTAAATAGCACTACAAGTAGATATAGTGCCAAAAAAGAGATTAGAAATCGTGCTGTTGGTGTCTCATTTTATGAAAATGTATCTTATCTATTTTCTGAAAAATCACTTCTTGAAAAGTATGGATTTGCAACACTAGAAGATGAATTAGACTTAGCCAATCCTATAGCAAAAGAGCTTGATACTCTAAGAAGTACAATTCTTATAAATCTTCTTAATGCTGTTAAAAGAAATGTAAGCTATAGCCAAAAATCAATATCACTATTTGAAATTGGTGCTGTATTTAGTAGCAAAAGAGAGCAAAAAGAGGTAATATCATTTATCTATTCAGGAGCAATAGAGAGTGATAGTATTATCAATGCAGGGAAACCAGCCTCTATAGATTTTGCTTCATTTATTCAAAAGGTTGGAGCTGTTATTGGAGAGTTTGAGCTTCTTCCTATAACTTATAAAAATGGACTTATTCACCCATATCAATCTGCTAATATAGTTATTGGTGGTAAAGTATGTGGATTTGTATCTAAGCTTCACCCAAGCGTAGCAGAGAGTTTTGATATACCTGTATCTTTTATCGCAGAGATAGATTTGGATGTGCTTTTACCCAAACATATCAATGCAAAACCTATATCGAAGTTCCAAGGGGTTCATAAAGATTTATCTATTGTAGTAGAGAATAAGATACTCTATCATGAGATAGCAAAAGAGTTAGAAAATCTTGATATAGATTTACTTAAGAGTATATACCCTGTAGATATATATAGTGATGAAAAGCTAGGAGAGAGTAAAAGCTTAACTCTTAGAGTAGTTATTCAATCACAAGATAAAACACTAGAAGATAGTGAGATAGAGGTGGTAATTGATGAGATTATGCAACTTTTAGAGAATAAATTTCAAGCGAAATTGAGATAGTTATGAAGATACGATTAGCATCTAGTTATGGATTTTGTTTTGGTGTAAAGAGAGCTATAGATATAGCAGAAGCTCACAAAGGCTCGGTGACTTATGGACCTTTGATACACAATAAAGATGAGATAGATAGACTCAAAAAAGGGTTTAATATAGGTCTTGTGGAGAATATTGATGATATAGATACCACAGAGGCTGTAGTGATACGGACGCACGGTATCCCCAAAGATGAGTTGGCACTACTCAAAAAACAAGATAATGAGATAATAGATGCTACTTGTCCTTATGTAACCACTCCCCAAAATATAGTAGCCAAAATGAGTAGAGAGGGGTATAGTGTAGTTATCTTCGGTGATATTGACCACCCAGAGATAAAAGGAGTCGTGAGTTATGCTCAAAATCTACAAGATGCTTTTATAGTATTGACTCCTTATGAGCTAAAATCTCTTCCACTTAAAAGCAAAGTAGCTGTAGTATCTCAAACGACCAAAAAACCTGAAGATTTTGCAAAGATAGTTAATGCTTTGATGGAGACACGCAAAGAGATACGAGTCTTTAATACAATATGTAATGCCACTTTTGAAAATCAAGACGCAGCTTCAGCTCTAGCCAAAGATGCCGATATAATGATAGTAATTGGTGGTAAACACTCATCTAACACAAAACAGCTTCATAGTATTAGCCAAAGAGATTGTGAAGATAGTTATCTTATAGAGAATGAAAAAGAACTCAAAAAAGAGTGGTTTGAAGATAAAGAGTTATGTGGTATATCAGCAGGGGCTTCTACTCCTGATTGGATAGTCCAAAATGTGATAGATGAGATAACCCAGATAAAAAAAGGTGAAGATGATGAGTAGTATAACACTAAAACCTATATCCAAAATAGATGGTGAGATAAATCTTTTAGGTTCAAAAAGCCTCTCAAATAGAGCTTTATTAATCTCTGCACTAGCAAAAGGTACAACCAAAATAACAAATCTATTAGAGAGTGATGATACACGATTTATGTTAGATGCCCTTAGAGAGTTGGGTATTAAATATAAACTCAATGATAGCAAAGATGAGTGTATCGTAGAGGGAAATGGTGGAGCTTTTAATATCTCTACTCCTAAAGAACTTTTCTTGGGAAATGCAGGGACTGCTATGAGACCTCTATGTGCTGTACTATCTGCTAGTAGAGGCTCATTTCATCTCACAGGTGAGCCACGAATGAAAGAGAGACCTATTAAACATCTAGTAGATGCACTAAGACAAGCAGGAGCAGATATTGAGTACAAAGAGAATGATGGCTACCCTCCCATAGATATAAAAGCCAACGGACTTCAAGGTGGAGATATAGAGATAGATGGCTCAATATCAAGCCAGTTTCTTACAGCTCTTCTAATAGCCTCTCCACTCTTTGCTAATGATACTACTATCACTATCATCGGGGAGCTTGTATCTAAGCCTTATATTGATATTACACTAGATATTATGCGTCAGTTTGGGGTTGAGGTAGTTAATAATAGCTACCAAACATTTAAAATTCAAGCCAATCAAGACTATAAATCAGTAGATAGTTTTATGGTAGAGGGTGATGCTTCATCAGCTTCATACTTTTTGGGCGCTGCTGCTATCAAAGGTGGCAAGATTAGAGTAAATGGTATAGGTAAAAACAGCATACAAGGTGATGTACTATTTGCCAAAGTCTTAGAAGATATAGGAGCAAAAGTAGAATGGGGAGATGAGTATATAGAAGTCACTTCAGGAGAACTAAAAGCGATAGATATAGACTGCAACCATATCCCAGACGCTGCGATGACCTTGGCTACTATGGCACTATTTTTGGAGGGAACAACTACATTAAGAAATATATATAATTGGAGAGTAAAAGAGACAGATAGACTCTACGCTATGGCAACAGAGTTACGCAAAGTAGGAGCAATCGTTGATGAGGGAGAAGATTACCTATCTATCACACCACCAAAAGAGTTAATACACGCTTCAATTGATACTTATGATGACCATAGAGTAGCAATGTGTTTCTCTCTTTTGGCTCTTGACCCAATATCTGTGACCATAAACGACCCAGAGTGTACAGCCAAAACTTTCCCGACATATTTTGAAGTGTTGGAGAGTGTTTCACATTAATTTAGATTATGAAAGATAAAAAATGCTAAATATACTAAAAAGCATTTTTCTAGCTTCTATACTTGTCCATGCGATGTGTGGAGTGATTAGGAGTTGGCTTTGGTCTTTGACTTTTTTGAGCATAGAGTTTTTGCTAAGTGGTTCTGTCTCTAATACATCTAATCCTGCATAAAATTTACGCCTATTTAGTTCATAAGCAAGGTCTGTTTCATTGATAATTCCTCCACGACCAAGATTAAGTAATATAGCTCCTTTTTTAATAAAGTTTAAATTATTTTCATCTATGAGGCTAAGGGTTTTGTTATTGAGTGGAGCGTGGATTGAGATAATATCTGAGTCTTTAAGGATAAATTCTAAGGTTTGATGAGGATAGCCATGACGCAAGTTTTGTCCAGAAGTAGAGTAATATGATACCTCTGCACCAAATGCTGTAGCAACTTTGGCAACCTCTTGACCGATAGTACCAAATCCAATAATTCCCCATTTTTTACCTGATATTTCATAAAAAGGACGGCTTACATCTGTAAATAGATTAGACGCTGTCCATGCACCACTTTTTACACTTTTATCGTAATATGCCATCTGTTCAAGTAGATATAGAGCCATAGCAAAAGTGTGTTGTACTACTGATTTAGTAGAATATCCTATCACATTTTGACCTCAATACCAAACTCTTTGGCACTCTCTAAATCGACATTATTCATACCCGTTGCAGTGATACAGATAAGCTTAAGTCTAGGAGATATTTGCATCATTCCTTTTGTAATGACTACTTTATTGGTAAGGATAATATCAGCATTTTCTATACGCTTTATTGTTTTTTTGCGAGAGGTTTTAGGGTATGATACAAAAGACCCAAACTTCTCAAATACACTCAAATCTAAATCAGCACCCAAAGTATCAGCATCTAATAGTACAATATTCATAATAGTTTCTTTATATTTTTAAAATTATAACAAGTTATGCTTAGGAGTGTGTTAAAGATGAGAATAGGGACTCTTTATAATCTACTCAATACTATTAAAAAAATAACAATTAGAAAACTCTTTTAAGTAACAAAATAGTAACCTTTCATATTATAAATTTGTAGTATAATCCTATCCATTAAACACAAAAGGATATTTATGGATTATATTGACTTGGCTATGAAGAGAGCTAAAGAGAGTAACTGTTTTAGCGATACAAACTTTTTTCAAGCACTAGAAGAGGTACTTATCTCTATCAAACCTCTTATGGATAAACACCCTGAATATAGTAACCAAAATATTATTGAACGCATTATTGCACCAAATCGCTCTATCTATTTCAAGATAGAGTGGCTTGATGATGATAATCAAGTACAAGTTAATAATGGATATAGAATTCAATTTAATAATGCATTGGGACCGTATAAAGGTGGTGTGAGATTTCATCCATCTGTTAATCCTGATATTCTCAAATTTTTAGCTTTTGAACAAATTTTTAAAAATGCTATCACAGGTCTTCATATCGGAGGTGCAAAAGGTGGAGCAGACTTTGAGCCAAAAGGAAGAAGTGATAAAGAGATTATGAAATTTTGTCAAGCATTTATGACAGCATTTTATAATAGTATTGGTTCTGATGTAGATATATTGGGGGGAGATATTGGAGTGGGTACTAGAGAAGTTGGGTATCTTTTTGGACAATACAAAAGACTCACAAATAGCGATGATAGTATCATTACTTCAAAACCTCTAGCACTTGGTGGAAGTTTGGTAAGAAATGAAGCTACAGGATATGGACTCATCTACTTTACACAAAAGATACTTGAAGGCAAAGATGAGACGCTCAAAGGCAAAATTTGTACTGTGAGTGGGAGTGGAAATGTGGCTATACATGCTATAGAAAAGCTCTATGATATAGGTGCAATTCCTGTGACTTGTTCAGATTCCAAAGGTACTGTACACGATACCAATGGTATAGACTTAGCACTTCTCAAAGATATTAAACTAAATAGAAGAGCCTCTCTTGAATACTATGCATCAGAGAAAAATAGTGCTACTTATATCAGAAAAGAGAACTATACAGATAAATCTAGCTATGTGTGGGAAGTTCCTTGTTTTGCAGCATTCCCTTGTGCTACTCAAAATGAACTTACCAAAGTTGGAGCAAAGGCACTCTTAGCCAATGATGTTAAAATAGTATCAGAAGGTGCAAATATGCCAACAAAACCAAAAGCTATAGAGCTATTTCTCAAAAATGCTGTACTCTTTGCTCCTGCTAAGGCAGCCAATGCAGGAGGCGTAGCAGTTTCTGTAATAGAGATGAGTCAAAATAGTTCACTTACTTATCTATCAAGCAAACAAGTAGATAAAAGACTTCAAAATATTATGTCAAATATCTATAAAAATATCAAAGCCGTATGTGATGAACATGATTTGGGAGATGACTATATTTCAGGGGCAAATATATTAGGATTTCAAAGAGTAGCAGATGCTATGATTATGCAAGGGGTTTAATTTTCTTCTTTATAAATAGAAGAGTCAAAAGAGGATTATCCTCTTTTGAAACTATTAAAAGGTGATTATTTAACTTTTGTAGATTCTGTAACTCTGTTTTTAAGTAAATCAGTCCAAGTAATCTCAACTAAATCACCTTTTTTAGCATCTTTAAATTGAAATTTAAACTGTGGGTTTTTTGACCAAAATTGACTTGTAGATGCATCATATATAACTTTACCATTACAAGTAGCAGAGATATGTGTAATAAAGTTTGCTTTTTTACCTTTTTTCTTTGCTTGGTCATAAGTTAGCATATCATGTTTTGCCATTACTTTTACTTTTATGATACCTTTTTTAAGTCTTGCTTTCATTTTCATATTTTTTGACATTATACTATTCCTTTAAAATTCTATTTTGTTTAAGAGTTATCTAAACTGATACCAATGTAAGAGGTTATTAACCCTCACATCCACCTTTTGCAACTTCAAGTGATTGGTAACCCATATAAAATTTACCATCAATTCCCTCTACAATAGCAGTGATTTTTCCTGTTACTTTCATTTTGATTTTAAGTGTATAGTTTACAATTCCACCCTCTGCTACAGTGAATACTGCTACAGCAGCTTCAGGATTAGCATCTTGAAAAATTGCTACTGTTTTAGCTGGAATATCAGACTTTACAGTTACAGGAACAGCTCCACCATTGGCAGCAACTGTTGGTGCTTTTACTTTTACACCACTCTCTTCTAATTTAACATCACCATATTGTGCTTTGATAGCATCTTCAACTGTTTTTGCTGTCCAAGTAGCTGGTTTTGTCTCTCTAAAATCAATAGCACTCAAACTAGCTGGTACAGCTACCATTGCAAACACACTTAAGTTTAAAAAATTTCTTCTATCCATCTCTATTTCCTTTGTTATTTTATATATTTTATCTATGCTTTGTGTAATTATTGTGATAATAGAAGCTTATTTACTAGCTTCTATCATATAATCTACTACCTCTTTCATCTCTGCTTCGCTAAGGCTACTATTCCCACCTTTTGGAGGCATACCATTTACACCATTGGTAGCATTTGAATATACACTATCTATACCTTTTTCTATTACAGCTATCCATGCTTTTTTGTCGCCTACAGCTGGTGCACCCATATCATCAGTTGCATGACATACAGAACATGTCGCTTCATAAGTCTTTTGACCTGGAAGCATAAGTGCTTTTTCTTTAGGTGGAAGCTCTTTTTTGATGCTGATAGGAGGCTGATAGTCACTAATTCCTGAGCCTGAAATAGTTGCCAATAGAGGTTTACCCTCAAAACAATCTTTCATACATCTAGTACCATTACCGTAGTTTGAGAAATCATTATAGTAAGCTCTTACATTCTCTACACCATCTTTACCATCAATATTTGGCTCAAAACCATCTTTGTTTGGCATTTTGATTTTCATAAACTTCTCTCTATCAAGAATATAATCATCATCTACCAAATTGCCATCAATCTCAATCTCATTGATAGATAAGATATATGCTACAAGTGCATAAGTCTCATTATCACTTAGAGTCATTGGTGCTGGATGAGGCATAGCTGTCTTGATGTACCACCAAAGAGTACTAGCTTGTGGCCAATATGTACCGAAGTTACGCACTGGACCATCATCATCTGATTCAACTCTTTGGTTTTTGAGACTCTGTTGTCCCTCATAAGCACTACCTTTTTGGAATGCTGGGTATCCTGCTCCACCTGCTCCGAAGTCACCGTGACAAGAGGCACATTGATTTTCATAAATCTCATCACCATCTTCTACACTTCCCTCACCCTCAGGGAGACCTGTACCATCGGGCATCACATCTATATCCCACGCTTTTATCTCATTTTCTGTAGCTTCTCTACCAAACTTTACATCATTCTTTTGAGTGTTTACAAAGTACGATGCTGTTTTCCCATCTACTACTGGATAAGTAGTGCCACCATCTATTACTTGTTTTCCGTTAGCATAAGTACGAGACTCACTGTTTCCAGCCAAAGAAGCGACCGAAGTCACTGCTAAAGCCAAAGTTACTGAAATTAATATTTTATGATAAGACTTGAACATTTGTTACCTCTCCTTTCTCTGATATTGCCCAAGTAGATGTAGCATTTCTATGATATACACCCTCTACTCCGACAGCTTCTCTCTCTTGTTTTACACTCGGTTGGATATGTCCTGCGTCATCTCTTGCACGACTTGTAAGAAGAAGCTCTTTACCTTCATACTTATAAATATATGAAAATCTAGTCCAAGCTTTTGGTAATACCAATCCTTTTAGACTCGCTTCTATATAGTTTTTACCACCATCAAAAGATATATCTACACCCTCAACAGTACCCATACCACTCCATGCAAGACCACTAATCTCTATAACATCACCCTTTTTAAGGTCTGTCCATGGTTTTTCAGGACATGGAGAAGTTACAATAGAGTTTACTTCATTTGCATAGAAATGCTGTATCGCTTTCCCTGTTTTTTTGAGTGCTGTGTATTTGGCTGTCTCTTCTTTTGCATAAAAAGGCTCACTAGCAAACTCTAATCTTCCAAGCCACTTAACACATAAGTTACCCTCCCAACCTGGAACGAGTAATCTAATAGGATAACCTTGTTCAGGTCTCAATGCTTCACCATTTTGTCCCCAAACAATCATAGCATCATCAAGAACCTTATCTATAGGTATAGTTCTTCCCATGTGAGAGTTATCCATACCCTCTGCCAACATCCATAGAGCCTCAGGTTTAAGACCTAAGTCTTTGATAATATCTTTAATATATACACCTGTCCACTCAGCACAACTCATCATTCCCTTTGAGAACTGTATAGAAGGAAATTGAGGGCCTCTCCATTCAGGTCCACCGTTTGCTGGACACTCAATAAAGTGAATTCTACTTACACTTGGGTATCTCTTTAGCTCATCCATTGTAAGCACAAGAGGTTTCTCTAATAGTCCATGAATCATCAAACGATGCTCATTTGGGTCTATCTCTGCTGTACCACCATGACAACGGTTGAAGAAGAGTCCATTTGGAGTAATAATACCATCTAAATCAAATACAGGACACATAGCAATAGACGCATAGTAATTTCCTGATGATAATAGCTTAGTATTTCTTCTTGTCACATGATGCTCATAAGGAGATGGCGTACCATAAAGATTATGAGTTACAGGAAAACCAAACTTAGTCCCCCATGGTTTCTCTTCCGTAATTGCAGGGTCATCTTCTGCATTAATTTTAACAGGTGCTAAAACACTCGCAGCTGCTAAAGCACTTACCGAATAAGTGAGTGTTTTTCTAAAGAAATCTCTTCTACTTGAATCTTCTGTTACATTACTAACAGTATCGAGCTTCTCTTTAGATACATTGATTATCTTATTCATTATTCCTCCTTAATATATTTTGGAATGACATAGTCATATTTAAAATTATAGTTTAAAATATATTAAACAAAGTAGAAAAGTTATTATTTATATAAGAGTAAAGGCGATTTGAGAAGATATATGTAACTTATATACACCATTTATATAGGTAATATATGTTAGGATTTCAACTAAATTCAAAAAAAGAAGGATACTCTATGCCAATATCAAAAATAGCCCCCATAGGGAGAGTTGTAGAGCTATTTATATCAAAAGAGGGCTACTCTACAAGACTCAAACAAGATAAAATTAGCCTAGACTTAGGTGGAATAATAGGTGATAAATATCATAATAGGGATATTAACCGTTCTGTATTACTTACGGCTACATATAGTTACGATTTAGCCAAAAGTCATAATATAAAATTTGATTTTGGACTATTAGGTGAAAATATCCTTATAAATTATAATCCATATCATCTCAAATCAGGTACAAAGCTACAAATTGGAACATCTATTATAGAGATAAACCAAAATTGCACAATATGCTCTCACCTCTCTAAAGTAGATAAGAGACTCCCAAAATTACTCAAAAATGATAGAGGTATCTTTGTAAAAGTAGTCAAAGAGGGTAAAATAAGCTTAAATGACGAGATATATTTAATAGATGAATAAAAAATTATGTGGCATAGATGAAGCAGGAAGAGGACCTTTAGCAGGAGATTTGGTAATGGCAGGAGTGGTATTAAATTATCCAATAGATGGATTAGCAGATTCAAAAAAGCTAACACCCAAAAAACGAGAAGCACTATATGAGATAATAATTAAAAACTCACAATACCATATAGTTTCATTCTCACCCAAACAAGTAGATGAACTAGGGATTTCCAAATGCCTACACAATGGACTTATAGAGATACAAATAAATTTACCAAATTGTGACTATTTATTTGATGGCAATAGCTCTTTTGGAGTAGATAATATAGAAACACTTATAAAAGCAGATACAAAAATAGTAGAGGTAAGTGCTGGAAGTATATTAGCCAAAGTAACACATGATAGAGATATGATAGAGATGTCCAAAATCTACCCACAATATGGATTTGAGAGACACAAAGGCTACGGAACAAAAGCCCACACAGCAGCGATACTAAAATATGGACGATGTCCTGTACATCGAGAAAGTTTTAGGGTTAAGGGATTAGAGTAGGTTCGAATGTTCCCAACCCAACTTCATAAAAATATTTTTGATTATGTTTAATATTTATATTATATAAGGTTATCATTTTTTTAGTAGGGGTATTAAAACCAAAAAGAGAAGAATATAGATTTATTTAGTTTATAGCAAAAAATCAATTTGAGATTGATTGAGAAGTAATAAGATGTATTTTATGAAAAAACTATAAGAAAATCCTAAACTAAAAGAGTATGGCTTTGTATATTTTATAGCGAAAGAGCAATTTAAACTATATAATGTCAAATAAAAAGAGAGAAAAATGAAAAATTAGTTAAAATATCATAGAAGATACTTATAAAGTGTTTTATTTAAATAAAACTAATAAAAACAAAAAGGACGAAATATGAACAATAAAAAGAAAATAGAAGATGCTCTATATGATTTGATGATAAATGATGATAGAGAGTTTGTGACGATGTTATCAGGAGAGTGGGGTATCGGGAAAACTCACTTTTGGAATGGTTTTAGAGAGAAGTATCTTGATACAAACAAAAAAGAGATAGCGTATGTCTCTTTATTTGGTCAAAATTCACTAGAAGATATTGAGACATCTATTGTATTGCAAGTATCTAGCTTTAGTGAGAAGCTTCACGGTATATCAAAGAGAATAAAAGAGATAAAAGCGAAGATACTCAAAGGTGAGGATATATCTATTCCTGTGCCTGTGAATGCGATACTCTCTCTTCTTAGCGATAAAGATTTTGAGAATGTTGTTATCTGTTTTGATGACTTTGAGAGATTGTCAGATAAAATCTCTCTTAAAGATGTTATGGGGCTTATCTCACTCTTTAAAGAGCAGAAAAAATGTAAAGTAATGATGATACTCAATGAAAATGAGCTTCACAATAGAACTGATAAAGATGGACAGAGATATAATGAGATATTTGGACTCTATAAAGAGAAGATATTAGATTACTCTTTTCACTATAATCCATCACAAGAAGAGCTATTTAAAACAGTTGAAAAAGATATGAGTGTCATAAAATTTTGTAAACATGAGAGCGTTTATGACTTCTTTAGTAAGGTGGAACTGAGAAATATTCGTATAATGAAACAGGTGATTTATCAGCTTAATCAATTTGCGTTTATCTCTAAATATAAACTTAATGATGAAGTGATAGAGGAGTTTGTGCAGATTGTTATCAATATCTCTCTCTTTAGCGCTCAAACTAATCTATCTTATGAAGAGTTTGTGGAGATAAAAACACATAAAAGCTTCCCCACTAGAGATGCAAAAGAGAAAACTAAATATGATAAATATTTGGCTCTATATAATGAGACTGTTTATAGTATTACACGAGATGAGATAGAGACTCTTGTATATCAGTTTATAGAGAACTATACTATAGACAAAGATGCTTTAGAGGAGCTTTTGAGACTCAATGGTGATAATCAATTTAAAAATAAAATCAAAGATAACTTTGATAAGCTCAAATATGAGATAGATTTTGATTTTAATAGCACTCTAAAAAGCTCTACAAACAAAGTATTTGATTTAATCAAGACAAATCAAGAGAATATCCCTTATATATTGGATATAAATGAGTTTAACTACTTTGTAAACTTCATTAATGCTCACAATAAACTCTCTACCAAAAAAGTGGTAGATGATACGATAAAGAGATATATAGATGTAGGAATTACAAGTAAAAATTTCTTATCATCGTGTGGACAAAATAAGAGTTTTATAGAAGAACACTATCCTCATTTATTAAAATATCTTGATAGTAAAAAAGAGGAGTATCTCCAAGAGAATATCACTATTGTCAAACTGGAAAAACTTTTGGGTGATATAATATCTGTAGATTGGAGAGTGGAAGATACACATATTCTCAATAATATAAGCTCAAAAACTTATAAAGATTATATCTCGCAGTCATCTAGGTTCTATTGTAATATCTCAAATTTTTTGGCTACTCATAAAGATACTCAAAGATTTGAAGCAAGTATTGAGAGTATCAAAGAGGCACTAAGAGAGCTTAAAACTGAGAGTGATGAGTATAAGTGGAAGATAGAGCAGATGCAAAATAGTATAGAACTCTCATTAGAGGAGTAAGTTATATTTACAAAAACGATAGATTTCTCCAAATACTCTAGCATAAGGGTAGGGCAACCTACTCCTGTACTAATGATAGAGAAAGGGGATATACCTCCCACAGATAGAATACTTATAGGAGGAGCAAATAACCTCCTCATCTCTCCCAATCCTCCACCTCTTATGAGATTATCTAAAGATTTTGCTACTATTACACAAGAAGATAATATTTTAACTATTGGAGCAAGTATGCCGAGTGGACGGATAGTCTCTTATGCCAAAAAGCACAACATAGCAGGGTTTGAGTTTTGTGGCAAACTCCCTGGGATGCTAGGTGGACTTCTAGCAATGAATGCAGGAGTCAAAGAGTATGAGATATTTAATATCCTCCATAGCATCAAAATAGATGGAGTTTGGATAGAGAGAGATAATATAGAGTATGGATATAGATTTGCTCATCTAAACGGTATAGCTACAGAGGCAAAATTTGAGATAAGAGAGGGCTTTAACCAAGAGTTATTAGATGAATTAGCCAACTTACGAAGAAATCAACCCAAAGAGGCAAGTGCAGGGTCATCATTTAAAAATCCAAAAGGTGACTATGCAGGAAGACTTATAGAAGCCGTAGGACTCAAAGGAGTACAAAAAGGTGGTATGGGTTGGAGCGCGGTTCATTCAAATTTTTTAGTCAATTTTGGTGGTGGTACATTTGAGGATGCTAAATATCTGATAGATGTAGCTAAAGCAAAAGTTTTAGATATATTTGAAGTGGAGCTTGAAGAGGAGATTAAAATACTTTAATCTCTTCTAAGAGGCTTTATTTAGCCATCATGAATTACTCAATTTCAAATATTTTACTACAAAGAAAATTTATGATATAATTTTTGATACAACAATTCATATAAACTAAAGGATAATTTTTGAAAAATTTACTAATATTAACCATTCTACTTTTGACTCTAAACGCTCAAGACTTTAGAAAAACCAAACCTCTCGCTTGGACAGCTACTACTATGGATAGTGCGCTCAAAGCTCTCTATGGCACTTCTCATACTATCAAAGATGCACGAGTAGTTATAAAAGCTCCATCTGTAGCAGCTAATGGTGGTGCTGTTCCTGTATATATTACTACGAACATATTAGCCAAAAGTGTATCTATTTTTCAAGATGTTAATCACTATAGTCTTGTTAGTGTTTTTAATGTTCTTGAAGATTCTATTGCTACTTATAGTATAAAAATCAGACTAAGCACTACTGGAAATATCAAAGTTGTAGTAGAGGGGTTAGATGGAAAACTCTATAGTAGCACTATCCATGTAGAAGTAGCAAAAGCTGGTTGTGAAGGTGGAGGTGGTGGTAGTTCTTATAGCCCATCAACAAATGTTCCTGCACCAACTCCTGTCTCTCATCGTGCTATGTCTAATTATAGCCCTAAGAAGAGTATAGGTTTTTCAGTAGGAGGAGCAAAAGATAGTGATAATTTTTATGAGAATATAAAAAACAACTATATACCCAAAATATCTTCTCTCACTTATGAGGGTACTTTTTATGACCACTATTTTGATATAGGCATAAAAAAGAGATGTGAAACTCTCTTTTGTCCGACCTACTCCAAAGCTATGGTAAAAGATATATATAATGAAGAGAATAGTTATTATCTAAGTGTAGGTTTGAACTCTGGGATTAAAGATTTCAAACGCAAAAAATTGAATTTAGTAGTAGTATTGGATATTTCAGCCTCTATGAATGGCAGGTTTAATGAGTATTCTTCTAATTCATCTCGTAAAAAAACAAAAATGCGATTGGCAAATGAAGCGATTGTCTCTATGATAAAACATCTCAAAGATGAAGATAGATTGGGTATTGTTCTTTTTAATAATAGGTCTCACTTGGCAAAACCTCTTAGATATATCAAAGATACAGATATTAAATCAACCAAAAAACATATTTTAAATATTAGAGCGACAGGTGGTACAAATTGGAAAATAGGATATGATAGAGGAGTAGAGCTTTTTGGTGACTTACCATTTGAAGAAGATTATGAAAATAGAGTTATTTTCATAACAGATGCTATGCCCAATAGAGGAGAGCTATCTGCTAATGGACTCTTCTCTATGGTAAAGAGGGCTTCAAAAAAGAGTATCTATACAAGCTTTATAGGTGTGGGAGTCGATTTCAATAGTGATTTGGTAGAGATAGTCACAAAAACCTCAGGGGCAAACTACTATAGCGTACACTCTTCAAAAGATTTTGAAAAAAGATTGGATAAAGAGTTTGATTTTATGGTGACTCCATTGGTTTTTGACTTGAAGCTATCTATAGAGAGTAGAGGTTATGAGATAGAGGCTATCTATGGCTCTCCTGAAGCCAAACAATCTACAAAAGAGATAATGAAAATATCTACACTCTTCCCTAGTGCAAAACAAGATGGCAAAGTAAAAGGTGGTATTGTCTTGGTAAAACTCAAAAAAACTAATTATCGTGAAGATGATGGCAATATCAATCTAAGTGTAAGCTACAAAGATAGAGATGGCAAGAGACATAATCAGGTAGCAAGTATTAGTTTTGATGAGAGAGATACATTTTATGAAAATAGTGGTATCCAAAAAGGAATTTTACTCTCTAACTATGTAGATTTGATGAAAAACTGGATGTTAGATAGTAGAATGGGATGTAATAATAGTAATGCAAGATACACCTACAGACAAGATGGACTTACCAATCCATATATGAGAGAAGAGTATCGCCATATATCTAAATGGGAAGAGAAATCTTGCCCACTTAAAATAAGCAATGGATACAAAAAGATATTCTCAATATTCAAACGAGAGTTCAAAAAGCAGATGGAAGAACTTGAAGATAAAAGTTTGGCAAAAGAGTTAGATTTGATAAATAGTTTAATCAAAGAAGAGAGTAAAAAAAAGGATGATTGGTTGATACGGTAGGAATAGTTATTCTCTAGGAGAGTAAGAGATAAAATATCCTAATGTTCTACCTAAATTTTTATAGAGTATTAACCCAAGTTCGACATCTAAAAACAAACAAAGCCCGACCCAGTGGGCTTTTGTATTCCCAATATTACCCCAAATCAATTTACCTGCACCACGTTTGTCATATATAACTTCTGCAAATATCTCCTATCTGAAAATTAAAACCTAACGCTCTATATATCTCTTTTTGCTCACTGTTTAGCTCCGTGCTTTGTCTTATATAAAGCACCGTTTCATCTTTGCATTTCATACTCGTTGTCACTCTGGTATGAGTTTAGGAGGGGAGAGTATGCAGAGATTTCCACTTAGGAGTTATCTTTTTGACTATATCGGTATTACAGACAATTTCAAACGAAAAGAGAGTCCATTTCCTTTTGAGAATATAGGAGGTTTTTTGGGTAGAGATGGTACTCTTAAATTTAGAGTGCCAATACTTAGAAATATTACAAAAACAGCTCAATACTTTCACAATGGAGCTATAGATAAACTAGAAGAGGCTGTTAGGCTTATGAGTAAATATCAACTAGGATATGAGTTGATAAAGCTCAAATATCTGATATTGTAGAGTTTTTAAAAACATTAGATGGAGAACTTATAGAGTATTAATAATACTGAAACTATCTCATTATACAATACTTGATACTCTTTTGGAAATAATTTTTTTTACAAATTAAATTCCACTCTTATTAAGTATAATTTTATTAAATATTGCTGTTATATGGCAGTTATAATCATTATTTATTGAAATTTGGTTTGCTATAGCTAATTCAAGTTGTTCCTTTAGGCGTTCATTATCTATTGAATCATCAGTGCTAATTCTTTTCCAATAAGGTTTTACTTTTCTAATGGAAAATAACATTTTAATTGACTTTTCATTTAATTTATCACAAAATAATTTTTTTATATCTTCTAGTGTTCTACCATCTACATTTAATCTATCTATAGCGATAGATAAGTTATCTATTAAATCACCTTCGCATAAAAAAACATATTTATTTCTAACCCTAGCACTTCCCAAAATTGCTAAGGAATGCTTTTCAATTTCTTCTTTAGTCATTTGTTAGTAGCTTAGGATTTAATTCAGATATATGAGCAGGTGTTAATGCTTGGCATACTTCATAAGAATGAGTTGCTATAATAAATTGATTATTAGGTGCCCATATTTCTAAATCTTTAGTAATTGAATATTGCCAATCTGGATGTAATCCATTTTCTACTTCATCCATTAAAATTATTCCATCATTTAAATGATTATATTTAAACCAAATAAATAAGCCAAGTTTTTTTAATTCTCCATGACTTAAATCTTCAGGATTTAATTCTTTTTGAGTATCTTTGATTTTAAAAATAACTCTTGTTAAATCTTTATTTACACTAATTGTTTTATTTAATAAAAAATTATCTAAATCATTTTTCAAGTTTTTTAAGTTTAAATTTTCATAATTACTATTTTCTATTGCAAGTTCAAAATCTTTATCTCTTGCTTTTTTAAATGAGTTTATAATTAATGTTGGAGATGCAAAGTCATAAGTAAAAAAATTAGTTAATATTTTTCTACTTTTAGCCACATGAAAATCATAAAAATTATCTATATTTTCAAGATTATTATTTATAGTTGATAAAAATAATGTATTTTTTGCTTCTTCATCTAAAAATGAAAATACTTGTGTTCCTGGTGCAACCAAATATATTTTTTCTTCTAATTCCAAAAGTAATTCATTTGGCATATCTGTTTTATATAATAAGTATGTTTCTTGATTACAATCGGTAATATAGTTTAAATTTTTATCATAAAGATTAGAATATACATCTTTTTTTTCTATTTCTATTAATTTTTCTTGTAGATATTCGTTAATATATTTTCCATTTTTAGCTTCATCTTCTAGTGATTGAAAATCAGTTATTGCATTAAAATTCTCAAATTTATTATTTGCCAAATAAAATTTAATATAATATGCTTCTTTATTATGTTCTATTTCAAAATGTGCAAAATCTTCTATTTCTTTTTTTATAGATATATTTTTTTAGTATTATTTTCACTAAATGAAGTATTTAATAAAATAAAAACCAATTGTAACAATGTACTTTTACCACCACCATTTAAACTAGCCACTGGAAAAATAGTAGGACTAAATGAACTATTAAAAGTCATATCCAATTTATTTAGTATTTTATAGTTTTCTATTTTAATATTTTTTAAAAACATTTATTAAATCCTTTAAAGTATTTTATCTAAATAAATATAATTTTAGTTATTTTATGAAATATTTTATAGAGTATTAATCGGTGATTGTATAACTTTTTCTCCTAATATAAAATAGATACTATGTAGATGTGCTTTAGGGCTCTCCTTGGGGAACGATATAGTATGATTATGGTCTGTAGCTCCTATAAATGAGACTTTGTCTTTATGTGCTGTAAATTCAAATAGCTGAGTATCACCTATCTTATATTTATCTCCGATTATTATATCTTTAAATCCAGCATATTTTAGTTTTTTTATTATTACGGACTCTTCACCATTTGATTGAAACTCAGTTAGGATATTACCTATTTGTAGATTTGGAAATAGCCATGCCCAACCACAATATGCAGTGAGTAGGTCTGTTTCATCTATCTTTTGTATAGCTTCTCCTGTAAATGACCATGTAAGATGACCATTTACAAACCCTCGTCCTTTTATACCATTTGGCATCTCATACTCTACAAGGTGGATTTTGACTTTTCCATAAGATATTAAATCTAGTTTATATGTTTTAATAAATTTAATTTTTTTAGGATTTTCTCCAAACTCATAAGGCTGTGCCAACCATTGTGACATCTCATTTTCTATATCTTTTTTTGTTTTAAATCCAAACATTACACCCCTATTTAAATAGATTACTTATATAGATAAATAATAACAAAAGTGTACAAAAAGCATACTTAAAGTGTATCAAATATATTTATATAAATTCTTGTTTTATATCAATGCTTAAATATCAAAAAGTTGTTATCATCTTAAATTAAAGTATAGTAAAGGATTGAGAGTATGAAAATAATAGCATTCATTTTGATAACTGTAGTAACTCTACAAGCCAATAGTGGCAAAGATGTTTTTGAGAAATACTGTTGGGGCTGTCATCACCAAAGTGCTGAGGCCTTTGGTCCATCTTTTGTACAGATTGCATCAACTAGAAATAGTGATGAGATAAGAGCTATGATTACCGACCCTGTTGGAGTATCAAAGGTACTAGGATACAAAAGAAATGCGATGCCACAAATCAAACTTACCAAAGAGGAATTAAAATCTATATCTAACTATATAATCTCTTTTAAACCTCTACTCTCTCTAAAGAAAGGCAAATAATGTTTAGACTAACAAACCTACTTAAATCAGTTATAAATAAAACTCCATCACGAGTATTAAATGGCAGTATAGCTATATGGAACTTAACCAATAGATGTAACTTATCGTGTCTTCACTGCTACTCCAAAGCTGATTTAGATGCCAAAGATACACTTAGTACCAAAGATATTGTAGATACACTTCCCAAACTCAAAGCAAATGGTGTCAAGTTCTTGATATTTTCAGGAGGTGAACCACTTACTAGAAAAGATATTTTTGAGATAGCACAAGCTTGTAGAGAGTTAGACATAGTGACATATCTATCAACCAATGGACTATATGTCAAAAAAAGTAATGCAGAGCAGATTTTAAAAGCTTTTGATTATATAGGTATCAGTATAGATGGCTCTCCTGAGGTGCATGATAAATTTCGTGGACTTGAGGGCTCATTTAAAGAGTCTATGAAAGCTGTTAATCTGCTCAATAGCTACAATTTAACCAAAGTTGGTATTCGTTTTACTCTAACTAAAGATACTTATGATGATTTAGGCTTTATGTTTGAACTAGCAGAAAAATATAATATCCCCAAAATATATATCTCACACCTAGTCTATAGTGGTAGAGGATTGGAAAATTTGGAGATGGATATAGATAAAGAGCAACGAGAGAGAGCTGTAAACTTCATTATAGATAAAGCATTTGAGTATGAAAGAACACATAAAAAAATAGAGATAGTTACAGGTAATATGGAAATGGATGCGATACTATTTTATGATAGATTTGTAGAGATTTTCCCTGAATATGCTGAAGATATGTTAAGTAGATTAGTCCAATGGGGAGGTAATAGTGCAGGACGAAAGCTACTCAATATAGATAGCAAAGGAGTAGTCAAACCTGACCCATTCTTCCCTCTACCTATTGGTAATATTTTAGAAGAAGATTTTAGTGATATATGGACAAACAAGCCTACTGATATGCTCCAAAAGCTTAGAGTTCACCCTAGAGAACTAAATGGAAAATGTAAAGAGTGTCTGTATATAGATATATGTAATGGTGGCTCAAGAAGTAGGGCAAATGCTATATATGGTGATTTATGGGCCCAAGACCCCTCTTGTTATCTAACCAAAGAAAAAACTATAGGAGAGATATAATGAGTAAAGTATATTTGACAGGAGCAGGGCCGGGGGATATGGATTTACTTACTGTAAAAGCATTAAGAGTCATTAAAGAAGCAGATGTAATCATCTACGATAGATTGGCAAATCCTGATATACTCAAAGAGGCAAAAGATGGATGTGAATTTGTCTATGTAGGCAAAGAGGACTCATACCACACTCTGCCACAAGAAGAGATAAATGAACTTATATACCAATCATCACTCAAACACGATATAATAGTAAGACTAAAAGGTGGTGACCCTTGTGTATTTGGTAGAGGTGGAGAAGAGGGGATTTATCTCTATGATAGAGGTGTTAAATTTGAGTTTATCCCTGGGATAACTTCTGCTATAGCAGTACCAGAATATGCAGGAATACCTGTAACGCATAGAGGTATCACAGCATCATTTAGAGTAGTAACAGGACACGAAAGCACTAAATCAAAAACCCAAATCCCATGGGAAAACTACAAAACAGATGATACGATAATATTTTTAATGGGACTTCATAAGCTTAGAAAAATCACTAAAAAACTTATAGAGATAGGCAAACCACCATCATATCCTGTAGCAGTAATCAGCCGTGGAACAAGACCAGACGAACAGACCGTAATAGGCACACTAGAGGATATATACGAAAAGGCTAAAGACCTACCGACACCAGCACTTATAATAGTGGGAGAGGTAGTAAACCTACATAAGAAGCTTAGTTGGTTTGAGAAGTAAGATGAGGTAAAATAAATAATATAGCTAATACTCTAATTATTTAACCCCATATTAGATATAATCTCTTCAATAAAATAATTAAGTGAGAACTAATGAGCTACACACCAAAAGATATAGAAGCTAAATGGCAACAGATATGGGATGACGAGAGTGCTTATGAGCCTGATGAGGGGCTTAAGCGAGAGAAGAAATATATACTTTCGATGTTTCCTTTTCCTAGTGGACAACTGCACATGGGTCATGTTCGCAACTATGCTATTGGTGATGCGTTTGCACGATATTATCGCAAACAAAACTTTAATGTACTTCACCCTATCGGTTGGGATGCTTTTGGGATGCCAGCAGAAAATGCAGCGATAAAACACGGCAAACACCCCAAAGATTGGACTTATTCCAACATCGACTATATGCGTAAAGAGCTAAATTCATTGGGATTATCATTTTCCAAGACTAGAGAGTTTGCCACTTGTGACCCACTATATAGCAAATGGGAACAAGAGTTTATCATCAAAATGTATGAGAATAAACTTCTATATAGAGAGAGTACCACGGTCAATTGGTGTGAAGATTGTCATACAGTTTTGGCAAATGAGCAGGTCGAAGAGGGGTGCTGTTGGCGTTGTAACAATGAAGTAACACTCAAAGAGATGGATGGATATTATCTAAATATTATCAAGTATGCTGATGATTTGTTGGGTGACTTGAAGACTCTTGAGGGTAAATGGCCATCGCAAGTGATTACAATGCAAAGTAACTGGATAGGCAAATCAAGAGGGCTTGAATTTGAATTTGAGCTTAGTGATGAGAGCAAAAAGAAGTTGGGAGGTAAGTTTAATAAATTTAGCGTATTTACCACTCGTCCTGATACTATATATGGTGTGACTTATTCAGCACTAGCTCCAGAACACCCTATCACCAAATATCTCATAGAATATAATCTACTCTCAAATGAAGTCTGTGAAGCTATAACCAAAATATCAAATATGACCGAGATAGAGAGAGCAAAAGAGGGCAAAGAGGGTTATGATTTGGGTATCACAGTTATCCACCCACTTACCAAAGAGACGATACCTGTATGGACTGCCAATTTTGTACTTGCCTCTTATGGTGGTGGAGCCGTGATGAGTGTTCCTGCTCACGATGAGAGAGATTTTGAGTTTGCTACCAAATATAGTTTGAATATCAAAAGAGTTATCACTGGTGGAGATGAGTTACCTTATACACTAGAGGGTGAGCTGATAAATTCTGATAGCTTTGATGGTATCAAAAATAGAGATGCACAATCGCTTATCATACAACACTTTCAAGATAATGATTTGGGTAAAGGAACAACCAACTACAAGCTAAGAAACTGGGGAGTGAGTCGGCAGAGATATTGGGGAGCGCCTATTCCTTTTGTACATTGTGATAGTTGTGGTTTAGTACCTGAAAAGATAGCAAATCTTCCTATCGCCTTGCCTGATGATATAGAAATTACAGGAGAGGGTAATCCACTAGATAATCACCCTACATGGAAACATTGTAAATGTCCATCTTGTGGAATAGATGCCGTGCGAGAGACCGATACGCTAGATACTTTCGTTCAATCAAGCTGGTATCAGTTCCGTTATGCAACCAATCCCAAAAAGTGGGAAACAACAGGAATAGACAAAACAGATGCCAATTATTGGCTAGGAGTAGATCAATATATCGGAGGGATAGAACATGCTATTTTGCACCTACTCTATGCTAGATTTTTTACAAAGGTACTTAGAGATTTGGGTTATCACGATATAGATGAGCCTTTTGAAAATCTACTTACACAAGGTATGGTATTACTTGATGGCAAAAAAATGTCCAAATCTCTAGGCAATACCATAGACCCTGACGCACTTATAGCCAAATATGGAGCAGATACGGCAAGACTATTTACACTTTTCGCTGCTCCTCCTGCCAAAGAACTAGAGTGGAATGAGAGTGCTGTAGAGGGTTCATTTAGATTTATCAAGAAGTTATATGATAGAAAATCCAAAGTAACAGGCACTACCCTACCCCTAATAGACCAAAAATCTCTATCCAAAGAGTCCAAAATAGCAAGAGTAAAAGTATATGAAGCACTCAAAAAATCTAGCAATGTCTATGAGAAAACATTTGCATTCAATACCCTCATAGCCTCTTGTATGGAAGCACTAAATGCGTTGGATAAACAAGATAATGGTGATGTCTGGACAGAGGGCTTATATATTATGTTAAACTTACTAGAGCCTATTATCCCTCATGTGGCTACAGAACTTAGCCAAGAGCTATTTAATAGAGCCAATTTTAAAGCTATTTTGAAAGTTAAAGATGAAGTATTTGTACAAGATAGCATTCTTTATATGGTGATGATAGGTGGCAAGAAAAGAACCAAAATAGAGGTCTCTCCTGATACATCAAAAGAGGAAATTTTATCTCTAGCCAAAGAAGCAGGAGCAAAATGGCTAGAGGGAATGAGTATAGTCAAAGAGGTGGTAGTACCAAATAAATTGGTCAATCTAGCTATCAAACCAGTATAATAGAGTAATGATGAAAAAATATCTTATACTCTCTCTATTACTTTTTGTCTCGTGTGGATATAAGCCATCATCACACTATATCAAAAATATCTTTACAGATAAAATATCTGTAGAGGTGTTAGTAGATAAAGCAGAACCAGAAAATGCTCCATTTGTCAAAGATGAACTTAATCGTTTAGTATATACTAGATTTAAGTCACGAGTAGTAAGTAAAAGAGAAGCATCAAACCATATATCTATATCATATTCAGGAAGTACATTCTATCCTATAAGTTATAAAGATGGATATGTAACACGATATAGTGCAAATATAAATGTAAACTTTAGTATGATAACCAAAAAAGGTATATTAAATAAAAGAGTATCGACAAGAGTAGAGTCTGATGTACAAGCTAGTTCACTACTCTCAGCATCTTTGCGAAATGAAGCGATAAAAAAAGGTTTAGAGAAAGCTTTGGATGAGTTTTTGGCTTTTGTAAGTGCTAAGGGTGCTTTGAACTAAATTTGATAATTTATTCCCATCAAAAATATGATGGGAATAACTAAAATTATCTATACTTTTAGCGTGTAGTACAAACCGATTTCTTAATATAACAGCCTCTATTATATTTACGACAGCTTCTAAGTGCTTTTCTTTTTGCACTAGACCTAGTATTTCCCCAACCTGTTCCATAACCGTTACCATTACCTATAGCTAATGCTCCACAAGCATTACGAAACCAAAGAGGAGTTTTACAGTCTCTACGTCCACATTTTCTTCGTGCTGCATTCATCGCACCTCTTTTGCTCTTATAGTCATACGCATATCCATAAGCACCTGTTGATTGAGAAAATGAGATTGCTCCATAGTAGTTACGAGCCTCAGCCCCAACACTAAAAATCATAGCCAATATCAATATCCAAAAACTACTTTTTAAAAACTTTATCATTTGAACTCCTTTATATTTTGACCTCTCTATAGTGAGATGGTCAACTAAACAAGAATATAAAATTCCACATATTTATTTTTCCATTTTAATTATATATAAATATTATAAATTTAAAGTTAGAAATGGGGAATCTATTAAAAATATCATTGCTCTTTGCTTTTTTATTGGCAAAGAGTGTGTACTACTTTTTGGGGATTAGTGACGATGCCAAGAAACTCAACCAATCATTAAACTAGAATAAGTTACAATACCAAAAATATCTATACTATAATTATGGAATTCCAAACACAAGGAAAAAAATGACAATCACACCACAAAACAAAATGCGTAAGAAGATGGCGAATACTATTAGGTTTTTAGTAGCAGATATGGTACAAAAAGCCAATTCAGGACACCCAGGAGCTCCTATGGGTTTGGCTGATATAGCTGTTGTGCTTAGTGAGAAACTTAGTCATAATCCAAAAGACTCAAAGTGGCTCAATCGTGATAGATTGGTATTTTCTGGGGGTCACGCTTCGGCTTTGATTTATTCTCTGCTTCATCTTTGGGGATATGATATTAGTATTGATGACCTCAAAAATTTCCGTCAATTAGACTCCAAAACCCCTGGACACCCTGAGTATGGACATACCGACGGTATCGAGATTACTACAGGACCTCTAGGTCAAGGTATCGCCAATGCTGTAGGGTTTGCTATGGCTGAGTCTTATACGGCAAATCAAGTCAATTCTGAGACTTGTGAGCTGATTGACCACAAGGTATATTGTCTATGTGGAGATGGCGATTTGCAAGAGGGAATATCGTATGAAGCGTGTGCGTTGGCAGGTCATTTGGCTCTGAAAGATTTGGTGCTTATATATGATAGCAATGAAATTACTATCGAGGGAGATACTTCTATCGCGTGGAGTGAAGATGTCAAGGCTAGATTTGAGGCTCAAAAGTGGGATGTGATAAAAATCAATGGTCACTGTTACGACGATATAGAAAAAGCTTTTGATAGTATCAAAAATGCAACTAAACCAACGCTTATTATCGCCAATACTATTATTGGGAAAGGTGCTATGGAGTTGGAGGGTTCACACCATACTCACGGAGCTCCTCTAGGAGACAAAATCATATCAGAGTCCAAGACCAAAGAGGGCTTCAATCCTGATGAGACATTTGCAGTGCCAGAAAATGTGCTTATCAGATTTAGATGTGCTATAGAAAAGGGTGAATTAGCTCAAAAAGAGTGGATACACAGACAAAAAGAAGCTCCTCTACTAGAGCAAAACGAGGCACTAGCTAGACTTCTAAATCCTGATTTCTCAACTATTCAATTTCCTGATTTTTCAGATACTCCAGAGATGGCTACAAGAGACTCCAATGGGAAAATACTCAATGCGATAGCTACAGCTATACCATCATTTGTAGGTGGTTCAGCAGATTTATCACCATCAAATAAAACAGAACTCAAAAATATGGGAGACTTCCCAAAAGGGCGAAATATCCACTTTGGTATCCGTGAACACTCTATGGGTGCTATCACCAATGCCATGGCACTTTATGGTACAACGATACCATTTAATGCTACATTCTTCGTATTCTCTGATTATCTCAAACCAGCTGCGAGAATATCAGCCCTAGCAAGTATCCAAAACTTCTTTGTATGGACACACGACAGCATAGGAGTAGGAGAAGATGGACCCACTCACGAGCCTGTAGAGCATATAAGCCAGTTTCGTGCATTACCCAATTTTTATGTATGGAGACCAGCAGATGCTACAGAAAATGTAGAAGCGTGGAGAACAGCACTAAGCATAAAAGCACCTCATGGATTTGTACTTAGCCGTCAAAAGCTCAAAACTCTAAAACCCAAAAGAGACTTCGGAGAGGTAAGCCGAGGAGCATACATAGTCAAGAAGAGAAAAAACGCCAACTTTACGCTTATGGCAAGTGGTTCAGAGCTTATGCCATGTCTCAAAGCAGCATGTCATTTGGCAGTATTAGGGATTAAAGCCAATGTAGTATCTGTGCCATGTCTTGACCTGTTTAACGAACAAGACAAAGAGTATAGAGATGCAGTAATAGACCCAACTACAAAGGTTTTGGCAGTAGAAGCATCCACAGCCACAGAGTATTATCGCTACGCAGATGACATACTAGCAATGGAGAGTTTCGGAGCATCAGCACCAGCAGAACTACTATTTGAAAAATTTGGATTTACACAAGAGGGAATAATGAAAAAAGCTTGTGCATTGATGGATGTAGAGTATAGGGTTGTGGAGTTGGGTGAGTGTAAGCTGTAGGGAGGAAATATGTTTAGTAAAATATTACAAAGCAAAAACTTAACTAGGTTTATTTATGGTATATTAGGTGTTTTATTGGGTATATTACTACATGATTTATTATCTGAAAATGGAATAAATATCAAAGATACTATAAAAATTATTATCGCACCTACAGTTATTTTTATGTCATTACTGATAACTGCTAGACAATTTGTTTATAACAGAGAATGGAATAAAAAAGATACTGCTATAAAAACCATATATATGTCTAGTGAAAAAACTCTTAATTATAATGAAAAATTAAATTTAGTTTTAAATACAACATATTTAATGGAACACAATAAAACTCTTTCAATAGTTGATATTCATAATAAAATGGGTGTATTTATGGAAGATGGGAGATTTGTTTTTCATGGAGATGAAACAGACAAAGATATTCAAAATATTGGTAATGCACCTATTCCGTTGATATAATTTATACTTATAATAAAAGTCCAAAATCCAAGACATTAATCAATAGTCCAATAACAATATCGTGCATCTT
>JASFZJ010000083.1:0-15110 GCA_045267865.1 Sulfurovum sp.
ATATAAAAGAGCAACAACCACGCCTAAGCCTACTAGGACTTACACTTATCAACAACCTAAAACCATAACCAAACCTACTACTTATACATACAAAAGAGCCTCTACCACACCTAAGCGTACCATAAATAGAAATACTTATAAAGCTCCTAGTAATACTATAGACTATACTAGTGAGTGTTATAAAAAATGTTATAAATCATCACAAAACACACCTAAACCTGCTATAACTTACACTTATCAACAACCTAAAACCATAACCAAACCTACTACTTATACATACAAAAGAGCCTCTACTAAACCTAAACCTGCTAGAACTTACACTTATCAACAACCTAAACCAATAACTAAAACAAATACTTATACATACAAAAGAGCCCCTACTAAACCTAAACCTGCTAGAACTTACACTTATCAACAACCTAAAACAAATTACTATTCATATAATAATAGTAATCAATGCGATAAAGTACAGAAAAGTATTAGTAGGATATTAAAAGAATTAGAGTCATTAGGGGTCAAGTAAGTAGTATTTATACCATCTTAATCCAAATAACCTCATCAAACCCAAATAACACTTAACTATAGTTTTAGTATAATGTTTAATCTAAAAAACTGAAGGTTTAAAATGTCCACTATAACAGAAGAAAAAGCACTTGAATATCATAAAAATGGCAAAATAGGAATAGAACTTACTACTCCTTGTGACTCTCAATATGAACTATCACTAGCATATACTCCAGGGGTGGCTATCCCTTGTTTGGCTATCGCTAAAGATGAGAGTTTAGTATTTGAATATACTAATAAAGCTAACTTAGTAGCTGTGGTATCTGATGGTACAGCAGTATTAGGTCTAGGAGATATTGGACCTTTGGCTTCTAAGCCAGTGATGGAGGGTAAGGCTGTTTTATTTAAGAAATTTGCCAATGTTGATGCTTTTGATATAGAGCTTGATGTGCATACAGTAGAAGAGATTGTAGCCACTTGTAAAGCTATCGCTCCTACTTTTGGTGGGATTAACCTTGAAGATATATCTGCTCCTAGATGTTTTGAGATAGAGAGAATACTCAAAGAAGAGCTTGATATTCCTGTATTTCACGATGACCAACACGGTACAGCGATTATCACTACAGCAGGGCTTATGAACGCTCTTGAACTTACAAATAAAAAAGTTGAAGATATAAAAATAGTAGTAAATGGTGCAGGAGCTGCTGGAATATCTTGTGCTAAGATGTATCAATCTTTGGGTGTGCAACATATCATTATGTGTGATTCCAAAGGTGTAATTTCTACAAGCCGAACAGATTTGAATAAGTATAAACAAGAGTTTGCGATAGATACAGAGCATAAGAGACTTATTGATGTGATTAAGGGTGCTGATATGTTCTTGGGGCTTAGTAAAGCAGGAGCTTTGACTAAAGAGATGGTTGCATTGATGGCTGATGAACCTATTATATTCGCTCTTGCCAATCCAACTCCTGAGATACTTCCAGAAGAGATAAAAGAGGTGCGAGATGATGCTATTATCGGTACTGGACGGTCAGATTATCCAAACCAGACTAACAATGTATTAGGATTTCCTTTTATATTTAGAGGTGCGTTAGATGTAAGAGCTAGAAAGATTACAGAGGGTATGAAGATGGCAGCAGCAGTAGCACTAGCTAAACTTGCAAAAGAGCCAGTGCCTTATTATGTAAAAGCAGCGTATCACAATCAAGATATAACTTATGGTAAAGATCATATTATCCCATTACCATTTAACAAAGAGGTACTTATTTGGGTAGCTTCTGCTGTTGCAAAAAAGGCTTACGAAGAGGGTGTAGCACAAGTAGATAGTTATAATGATGAGGAGTATAGAGAGCATTTGAGATGTCTTATTTATGGTTGTGCTGAAGATAGTAAATGAGCATAAACTCTTATCTAAATCTACATCAACTACTAGAAGAGAGTAGTGTAACGCCTGAGGAAAATCGCTCGTTTGGACTAACTAATAAAGAGCTAAAAGATAGTCCAAAAGAGCAACTTTTGGCGTGGACTGATATTTACAAAGAGCGACTTCCAAAGCCAAATTTGGGTGAAAAGTTTTCATCTTATCTATATAATATTACATTTATATTTGTACTATTTGGGTTTATCTTTGGGCTGTTTTCAGGTATTGGGCTTCTATCTTATAACGGGAAAGAGCCTGTTAATGTGATATATTTTATCTTCTTTGTAGTCTTTGTGCCGATAGTTACTATGACTTTTACACTTATCTCAATGATTAGAGCTAATAGAAGCAAAAGTGTATTAGTACATCTCTCTCCTGCTTTTTGGATGGAGAAAATTTTGGCACTTTTGCCCAATAAAATATCAGAGGTTATCAAAGATGTCAAGATAAATCCTCTACTCTCTAACTGGATGATTATCAAACGCTCTCAACTTATCGCACTATTTTTTTCTCTAGGGATATTTATAGGGCTTTTGGGTGTAGTAGTGACCAAAGATATAGCTTTTGCGTGGAGTACCACTCTTCAAATAACCCCTGTAATGCTTTATGATTTTGTACATTTTATCTCCTATCCATGGAGCTATTTTGTCCCATCTGCTATGCCATCACAAGAGCTTATAGAACATAGTCAATATTTTAGACTTGGTGATAGTCTGAGTGAGAGTATGATAGCCAATGCCTCATCATTAGGGGCGTGGTGGCAATTTTTGGCATTTGCAACACTTTTTTATGCAATATCTTTGAGGTTTGTGGTACTTTCAATTAGTTGGTGGGGATTTAAGTATGCACTCAATAAATCTCTCTTTAGATTAGATGGAACTATGCAACTCTTACGAGAGATAAATGAGCCTCTTATAGATACCAACGCCTCCAATGAAGAGGCACTTTTTATCCCTCATAATGGTAAATATGATAAAATAGATAAAAATTATTCAGAGTCTAAATATAAAGTGATACAAGGGCTAGGAATGAGATATGATGAGCTTTTGGTGATAGCCGATAGTTTTGGAGTCAATGCACCCAAACACTTTATAGTCGGAGGTGCAAATAGCCTTGATGAAGATGATAAAGTGATAGAAGAAAGCAGTGGAGAGGTGTTATTATTTGTCAAAGCATGGGAGCCTCCTATGATGGACTTTGTCGATTATCTCACAGACCTCACAGCCAATAAAAAAATAAAAAAAGTAGTAATAATGCCAATAGGAACACTCGAAGATGAGTATAAAAGTACCAAAAAATATATAGATATATGGGCAAATAAACTCTCCCTATCCCAAAATAATAAAGTGTGGCTTAAAAGATGATAACACAGCATCCACAATTTGCAGTAGTCGGACACCCAAACAAAGGTAAAAGCTCGATAGTATCAGCTCTTGCCCATGATGATAGCGTACAAGTATCCAACACCCCTGGGACGACCACCAAATGCCGAAGCTTCCCTCTAAGTGTAGATGGTAAAATCCTCTATGAGCTTTTTGATACCCCAGGATTTCAGAGGGCTAGACGGATTTTGGCATGGCTAAAACAGCACGAAGTAAGAGCAGATAAACGCCCAGATATTGTGAGGTCTTTTATCAATCAACACCGACACGATGAGAGATTTAACGATGAAATAGAGCTACTTGAACCGATAATGCAAGGTGCTGGTATCATCTATGTAGTAGATGGCTCAAAGCCCTATGGTGCTGAGTATGAAGCAGAAATGGAGATATTGCGTTGGACAGGTCAGCCCTCAATGGCACTTCTCAATCACATAGATAATAGTGATTATAGCGATGATTGGGAGAGGGCATTAGGGCAGTATTTCAAGATGGTACGCCGTTTTAATCCGATGAAAGCCACTTATGCCCAACACTTAGGAATATTGGAGAGTATGGCTCAACTCAAAGAGGAGTGGATAGAAGATATTAAAATCTCTATCGAACTTTTCACCAAACATCACAATCAAAAGATAGAACGAAGTGCCTCACTTATAGCCAAACTCCTATATCAATCTATAAGCTTAGTAGATAGACTAAATATCAAAGATGAAGAGGCCACCAAAGAGGAAAAAGCTGATATAGAGAGCAAATACAAAGAGAGTCTAAGAGAGCTGGAGATAAAGACACAAGAGGGGATAAAAGCGATATGGAAACACAAAAGAGTCCAAATAGAGCAAAATATCCTCCCCTTTAATGGCATAGATTTATTCTCCAAAGAGTCAGCCTCCATCTTTGGACTAAGCAAAAAAGAGCTAACAGTAATGGGTATCACAAGTGGAGCAATCACAGGGGCAACTATTGATTTACTCTTCGTAGGACATACATTTTTTATAGGTGGTGCAATCGGTGCAGTAGTCGGTGGTACAGGAGCATATTTTGGCTTTGATGAGCTTTCAGAAGTGCAACTATTGGGTAGCACTTTAGGAACAAGACACCTAGAGATAGGACCTATGAAAAATAGAAACTTTCCATTCATCTTAATCGGCAGAGCCTTATACCACACAAGCCAAATAGCCAATCGCTCTCACGCATCAAGACAGAGCATAGATATAGACATACACATAGACCTAGAGAGCGTATTCAAAGAGAAATGGCTCAATGACGAGAGAAGAGACAATTTAGAGAAATATCATAAAAAATTTAGACAACCAAAAGATATAGAACCAGAGATTTTAAAAGAGTACGATGGTTTGATTAAAGATGGTTTGGTGGGGTTGCTTAGTAGCTAATATATTGGCTATAATACTACATAAACTATATAAAGGGCTAATATGTTATCTTTTTTACCTAAAAATCCATCTGATATTATGCAAGAACTCAAAGCCAAATTAAGAAAAAGAAGAAAAGATTTAGGCTACACCCAAAAAATACTAAGCACCCGTTCAGGAGTAAGCCTCGGTTCACTCAAAAGATTTGAAAGCAGTGGAGAGATTTCACTAGATTCACTATTGAGATTAGCTTTAGTATTAGAGTGTTTGGAAGATTTTGAGGGGATTTGTGAGGAGAGGGAGAAGATACCACGGAGTATGGAGGAGTTATGATGTATTGTGAATTTAGATAAAGGCATTTATTTTTTATAGTATAATGGTTTTTTAAAAAGGAAGTTTTATGAATATTATTGATATTGAAATACCTACAAATGATTTAATTAAATTAAAACGAAATAAAAAATGAAAAATACATCCAAAATAAAAATCTACCTAAATACAACAAAAAAACAAAAAGTAGGTACTCTAGCATACAAAGATAGAAAAATATACTTTGAATATGACAAAGAGTTTCTACAAACTGGCATAGAGATTTCGCCTTATAAGTTGCCTCTTCAAGCAGGATTATCTGTTTGTGAAGATGATACTTTTGAGTGGCTTTGGGGTGTTTTTGATGACTCTTTGGCTGATGGTTGGGGGTATTTGTTGATGGATAGACACCTTATGAGATTGGGGATTAATCCTATGTCTTTGACTCCTCTTGATAGATTGGCTTATGTTGGTAGTCATGCTATGGGGGCTTTGAGTTATGAGCCTGAGAGTAAGATAGATGAGCCGTTTATAAGTAAGATTATATTGGATAATTTATCGCAGAGTTCTCAAGAGATTTTGCAAGGGAGTAGTGATAATTTGGTGGATGAACTTTTGTCTCTCAATGGTTCATCAGGAGGAGCTAGACCTAAGGTATTGGTGCAGATAAACGACGATAAAAAGCAGATAATTCATGGGAGACAAAAGCTTCAAAAAGGCTTTTCTCATTGGATGGTGAAGTTTGCTTCATCTCTTGATAGCAAAGAGATAGGAGCGATAGAGTATGCTTACTCTCTTATGGCAAAAGAGGCTGGACTTGATATGCCACAGACTGCTCTTTTGAGAGGTAAAAAAGGGCGATATTTTGCTTGTGAACGGTTTGATAGAGTGGGTGATGAGAGAGTACACATGCACTCTGTGGCAGGATTAGTACATAGTGATTTTAGGTATCCGACTTTGGATTATGATGATTTGTTGTCATTGAGTCTGCATTTGACCAAAAATATAGAAGAACAAAAAAAAGTATTTAGGTTGGCTTGTTTTAATCTCTTTGCTCATAATAGAGATGACCATTCTAAAAATTTCTCATTTTTGATGGACTCAAAGGGCGAGTGGAGATTTTCACCTGTGTATGATATTACTTTTTCACAAGGTCCTGGTGGTGAACATTGCACAATGTATCTAGGAGAAGGACGAAATCCTACAAGAGAGCATCTTTTGAGACTAGGAGAGAAACACCATATTGCTAATAGCATTATGATTATAGATGAGGTAAAAAAAGCTATAAGAGAGTGGAGTAAATTTGCAAAAATAGCAGGGGTATCAACTAGAGTTTACAAAGAGATAGGTAGAGTAATCCTCTAATATAAAGAGTAGGTTCACTCCCCTACTCCATTCCATATCTAGTTGATATGGAATGCAGATACACAGTAAAACTACTACCTACTCATCCTGCGAAAGCAGATACAAAAACTCATCTTTATTATTATAACCAACTACACTATGATAACTTTTAAGTGTTTTATAGTCTATAAAGTGTACTATTGGAGTCATAGCTTTATAAAACTCTTTTGGAAATTTCTTCTCTTCTCTATTAAGTATTAAAGGGATATACTTTTTATGTATAGCCTCATTTACCTCTTTTTTGAGTAGAACTCGTTGTTCAAATTTCCGACACCACGGACAATAATTTGCTATAAGTACAAAGAGTATATTTTTCTTCTCTTTTTTAGCTTTTGCTACTGCTTCATCATAGTTTGTCTCATACTTTAGCTCACTTGCCAATGAGTGTTTGGCTTCTACTTTGACTTTTGTTATTGGCGTATTATCTTCTTCATACTGCTCTTTAAACTCCTCTAAAAGTTCATCTAAATTATCTTCTAAGTCATCTTCTAAGTCATCAGCATTGAGTATAAACTGTTTTTGGCTTTGGTAAGTTAGAGAGAAAGCCAAGGTATCACTATCTAGTCTTTTTGTCTCTTCACTTACGATAAGTTGCATTTTTATAAGCGTAATATCTTTGATATAGCTCTCACCTATAAGAATAGCCAAAGCTCTTTGGTCGAAGCCTGTGCCGTCTATTTTGAGGGCTTTTATTGTGCTGTTAAGTTCATCTGATACAGTCTGCTTAAACTCTTTGGGTATATTTTTACCCTTTATCTCAACTATAGGATATACTTTTTTTACATCTGTAAGTGAAAATATATTACCACTATACCCTAGAGTAGAGAGGAGAAAAAGAAGACTAAATAGCTTCTTCATCTTCTTCTCCTGTTCGTATTCTAATCACTTTTTCTATATCATAAACGAAAATTTTTCCATCACCGATTTTGCCTGTTTTACCATATTCAGCGATAATATCTATCACTTTTTGAGCATATTCATCATTACTTACTACTATCTCTATCTTGACTTTAGGGATAAATTCTACTACATACTCAGCCCCACGATAGAGTTCAGAGTGTCCTTGTTGCCTTCCATATCCTTTGACTTCTGATACAGTCATACCTTCAATACCTATCTCCACTAGAGCATCTTTGACATCTTCTAGTTTAAATGGTTTGATAATCGCTTCTATCTTTTTCATTGTTTTCCTTTATTATATTCTATGTTATTATATCATATTGAGCGTTTAAATTCAGGATAAGATTCTATACCACATTCAGTAGCATCTATCCCCTCTAACTGTTCATCATCTTCTGCACGGAGTACAAATATTTTATTGATGGTAAATATTGTAATAAATGATACAGGAAAGACAAATAGTCCCACTACCACGATACCTTTGAGTTGTGATAAGATACTAACATCACTTATAAATATACCCACAGCCAGTGTTCCCCAAATACCATTAACCAAATGCACAGACAACGCACCCACGGGGTCATCCATCTTCAATTTATCAAAAATAGGAACGGCATATACTACCAAAGCCCCACCAATTGCACCTATTAAAATCGGCGTATATATATCGTATTTATCAGGTCCTGCTGTCACAGCTACAAGTCCACCCAATGCACCATTGAGAATCATTGTAATATCAAATTTCTTATATCTAAAATATGTCAAAGCCCAACCCATAATCGCCCCTGCAAGTCCTGCTGTGTTGGTATTCATAATAGTAAGAGCCACAATATCGGCATTCTCTCTCGAAGAGATAGCTCCAACACTACCACCATTAAACCCAAACCAACCTATCCATAATAGTAACGCACCCAAAGTAAAAAGAGGAATGTTAGAAGCGTGGATTACTTGAATTTTGCCATTTTTGTATCTACCACGACGAGGACCCATAATGAGTATCGCTGCGAGTAACGCCCAACCACCTGTAGAGTGTATCACAGTTGAACCTGCCAAATCAGTAAGAGATGATATATCAAGGAATGTATCACTCAAAAAGTTCGCTCCCCAAGTGAGATTGACAACTGTAGGATAGATAAATGCACCTACAATTACTGTAAATATCGCTAGAGGAAGTATCCGTGAGCGTTCACTCACACCACCACTCATAATATTTACTACTTTACCTACAAATGCCATCTGAAACATAAAAAAGGCATATTTACTAACAGTCGTTTGAGACTCCCAACCACCAAAAGCGTAATCAAATCCAATAAGCAAAAATGCCATAGAAGCCAATGCATATATCATCACATTAACTGTAAGTACCGAAGTAACATTTTTGGTTCGCACCAATCCAGCCTCTAGCATAGCAAACCCTGGAACCATAAAGATAATAAGAGTCATCGCAAAGATAACAAAAAAAGTATCTACCACATAATTCATTTCCATAATATTAGACCTTTTGTATTTATTTCAAGGACAATAGTATAACAGTAAGAAAGTTATAGGTAAAGGAGAGAGTGATTATTAAATATACAATATTTGTTTTTGTGTTTATATTGAGGCTATTAGGGTGATTAATTTTTGGGCAGTAAGGGTTTTTTATATTTCAAGGTCGGCTAAAGCCAACCCTACAAATTTATTATTTACTCTCTTTTATCTCAGCAACAACAACACCTCTAAGTGAACCTTTTAGAAAACCTATAGCTTCATCTTTTGGATAGTGTGCTTTTATCTCTTTTGCAATTGAATCAATTATATTAGTTCCGTGACATTTTAGGCATACTTTACCTGTTAAGAGTGCTTTATATACTCTTGTTGTATCTCCATCTTTTACTACTTTTATATCTTTTGGTGTGAATGTTTTGGCATCAATACTTGCTTGATACTCATTCATTATTTTTATATCTAGTGCATCTGGTTGGTTATTTGCATTTCTGCTTTTAAGTGCTGTTCTTCTCACTTTTACATTTGTAGGTAATTTTTTGTTTATATCTTGTGTGATAATCTCTGCACTAGAACTACAAAAACCCATAGCACCAAGTCCTGTTTTGTCCGTTTTCATCTGCTCTTTCATCTGAGATTTTAGAGTAGAACCCAACATTTTGATATATCCTATACCTTCTTTTTTGATAGATGCCTCATTGGCATATATAGTAGAAGTGAGCAGAAGAGCCGATAGTATTATTGACTTTATTTTCATTGATAATCCTTGGTTATAGTTTTTATTATTTTAGATTATATCTATTTTATGCTAAAATAACCTAAATTAAAAAAGGTATATTTTTATGAAATTATTAGTAAGTGCATTAGAACCATCATCCAATCTTCATCTAAGAGAGATATTGAAACAATATAAAGATAGCAAAGATATTGAGTTGTTGGGTATATTTGACAAATCTATTGATAAATGTTGGGGTGAGCCTCTGTATGATATTTCGCAGATGGCTATTATGGGTGTGGTGGATGCCCTCAAAAAACTAAGATGGTTTTTTAGAGTGGCTGATGAGATGGTAGAACTAGCCAAAGAGGCTGATAAAATACTCCTAATGGACTCCTCAGGGTTTAATCTCCCATTAGCCAAAAAACTCAAAAAAAGATACCCAAATAAAGAGATAATATACTATATTTTGCCACAAGTTTGGGCTTCTCGTCCCAAGAGAGTAGAGAAGCTAGAAAAATATTGTGATAGACTGCTAGGGATTTTGCCTTTTGAGGTAGATTATTATAAAGAGAAAGCTGAATATATAGGTCACCCTCTACTTGATGAGATAAAGATAGATAATAGAACTCCTCAAAAAGGGACAATATCTTTTATGGCAGGAAGTAGAAAGAGTGAGATAACCAAACTAATGCCAATATTTTTGGAGCTTAGAAGAGAGTTAGGTGATATTCGCCCTCTACTTGTAATCCCTGCTTCATTTGATGATGAAAAGATAAAAAGCCTCTATATAGGATATGAAGAGTTTGAAATCATCAAAGATACACAAAAAGCACTATCACAATCAGAGTTTGCATTTATCTGTTCAGGTACTGCTACGCTAGAGTCTGCTCTTATCGGTACACCATTTACTTTAGCTTATGTAGCCAAAAAGATAGACTTCTTTATAGGTAAAAAGATTTTGGGTATAGATAAAATAGGACTAGCAAATATTATATTAACCCATCACAATAACACAACGCTACACAATGAACTACTTCAAGATGCCGTAACTGTAGAAAATCTACTAAGAGAGTATCACAATGCAGACTATAATATCTTTGCACAAAAAGCCAAAGAGATAAGAGAGTATTTAGCTCATGGAAGCTCTTTAAATGTAGCCAATGTGATAAGAGGAGAGAGATAGTGTTAGTCCATATCTGCTGTTGTGTCGATAGCCACTATTTTCTACAAAAGCTACAATTAGAGTATCCCAATGAGAGACTTATAGGATTTTTTTATGACCCAAACATACATCCCTATAGTGAATATTATCTGCGTCTTTTAGATGTTCAGAGAAGCTGTAAGATGTTGGATATTGAGCTTATTGAGGGTGATTATGATGTAGAGAATTGGCTTGAAGCTGTACGAGGATTAGAACACGAACCAGAAAAGGGTGCTAGGTGTGCTGTATGTTTTGATAGACGATTTGAAATTTCAGCAAAAAAAGCGAGAGAGTTAGGAGAAAAAAGCTACACCTCTACACTCCTAACAAGCCCCAAAAAATCACTAAAACAACTCCAAAAAGCAGGTGATTTTTTGGCAACCAAAGAGGGAATAGAGTTCGTAGCTCCTGATTACCGTACCAATTCAGGTACACAAGAGCAGAATATACTAGCCAAAAAAGAGTCACTATATCGTCAAGACTACTGTGGATGTCTATTTGGACTCAATATCCAAAGAGGAGAACAAAACAAGATAGCAGATGAGCTATTTAGTCCCATATCACAACAGATACAACCAGACTCTATAGAAGAGAAAATAGAACTATATCAATACAGACTAAAACTAGAAGAGCAAAATAAGCCATATAAAATAATCAAACAGAGATTTTTAAATTGGCGTTTGAGTTTGGGGTATTTAAGAGTAAAAAAAGAGAGTATAGGCGTACATTTCTTGCCATATTCAACGATGAGAGGAGACTATAGCAGAGGCAAAATAGAGTATAGTATAGACGGTATTCATTATCTCAACCGTGATGAGGTGAAATTTATAACATTAAAACACTATAATACCCTAGCCAATACAGATTATCTAACCATAAAAGAGTTAATATACCACCCACCCAAATTTGAAAAAGAGGTAGAGATAAGAGACCTAATCACAAAAACCAGCTATGATTTATCAGTGATTATGGTAATAGAAGAGATACCCACCACAAAAGTAGAGGTAATATGTCAAAGTAAGGCGTATGAGGATGTTAGGGAGATTTTGATTTTGCTTTGAGAAACTTATAGAGTAAATATTTGTAACAATTTACCTCTAAAAAAATTAATTATTTTAATTTTGTTAGAGTATAATATAAACAAAAAATCAAAGGGTTGGATAATGAAAAATAAAATTATAATAGGACTATTTTTATCTATGATAATTATTATAAGTCTATATAGTACAACAGATACAAAAGAGAATACTGATAATACAACTATAGATATAATGAAATATACCACTGTAGATAAAAATAGATGGTTAGATTTACTCTATATTGGAGAGTATGACCAACTAGATAGAGAATTGAATTTCTTACAAGAGGCTTATGAGAGAGACTATACTCAAGAGAGTGAACTTTTTGATACTATTAGTAGCTTTTATAATAGTGACCCTTTATTAGAAGAGCAGATAGACAATTGGATTAAGGCAAGAGAGGAGTCTGTCTTTGCTCATTTGATTAAGGGAGTATATTATACAAATTTAGGCTTGATTTCCCGTGGATATGCGTTTAGTAATAAAACTTCATCTGAGCAATTTAGCAATATGAACAGATATTTTCAAAAAGCTGAGAAAGAACTCTCTTTGGTTATAGCAAAAAATCCAAAACAGATAGTTGCGTATGTTATGATTATTCATACCTATTCTTTTTCAAGCCAAAGAGTTAAAAAAGAGAATATATTTGCTGATGCTCTAAAATATAATCCTTTATCTTTTTATCTTTCTCTTACTTATTTAAGCTATTTAGAGCGTAAATGGGGTGGCTCTTTAGATGAGATAAGAGAGTTTATGGAAAAAGTAGCTCTAAACTATGATAAAAATAGTAGGCTCAAAAGACAAGAAGGATTTTTAGACTATGTTAAAGCAAAGAATATGGGAAATAATGAGTGTCAAGAAGCACTTGAATATATAAATAAAGCTATTACACTCTATCCTAGAGAACGATATTTCAAAGAGAGAGCAAGAAGATATATCTGTCTTAATAATTATCAAAAAGCACTTGAAGATTATAATCTTATATTAAAATCTATGCCTCAACACTCTCCATTTTTATTGGCAAGTAGTCAATTGTACTACTATCTCAAAGAGTATGACTTAGCACTTCAAGATATAGATGAAGCTATTCAATATGATAAAATGGAGCCTTATGCTCTAAGTTTAAGAGGGAAGATACTCTATTCACTTAATAAAAAAGATAAATCTTTGATAGATTTTAAAAACTTACTTGTATATAAACCCAATGATACTACTGCACATGAATATATAGGCTATATATATTATTCAAAAAAACAATACTCCAAAGCATATAAATCATTAAAACTCTCCACTGATTTAGGCAATCAATCTTCTTATATATGGTACTATATTACGACTTCGCAATGGTATCTAAAAGATTGTGATTTTATCAAATCAGCCTATATTTACAAGCGAAAATGTGAGGAGAATAGTGATTGTAAAGCAAAAAATATAGCTTGGGTTATGAAAAGTATTAAATATGCTAAAAGCAAAAAAATATGCAAGTAGCTAATCAATAACTCCGACCAAAGACTCGGAGAATTAGACCCAAAAAAGATTAAAGGAGAAATATTATGAAAATATTAATTATAGGTGCAACTGGGTTTATAGGAAAATCTATTTATCAAAAATTAAAAGAAAATAATTATGATGTAGTGGCTTCTACACGAGATTTTATTGATTTTGCTACATTAAATCAAGATACAAAACTTATTGAGAAGTTACAAGGTTTTGATGTGGTGGTGAATGCTGTAGGGATTATTACTCAACAAAAAGGGCAAAGTTTTGAGCAGATGCATACTATTGCACCTATTATACTTTTTGATGCGTGTAGAGAGGTAGGAGTCAAAAAGGTAATTCAAATATCTGCTTTGGGTTCTCAGAGTGGTACAACTCTATATCATACTTCCAAAAATAGGGCTGATGAGTATCTTCGTGATTTGGGTTTAGATTATGCCATATTACATCCCTCTATTGTTTATGGAGATGATGGCAAGAGTACGGCTCTCTTTCAAGGATTGGCTACACTTCCTATCACTCCCATTATTAAAGATGGTTCACAACTTTTACAGCCAATTCGTATTGAAGATTTGGTAGCTACTGTGCAAAAAGTAGTTGAATCTAGTGAGCCAAAAATAGAGCTAAATGTAGTGGGTGCTACAGCTATAAGCTACAAAGAACTGTTATCAATATTTAGAGAGTGGTTGGGATATAAACCTACAAAGACAATATCTCTTCCAACGATTGGGACTAATATTATTGGTAAAATATTAGATGAGCCTACGGTTAATGAGGATAATATCATTATGTTAAATCAAGGTAGTTCTGCTGAGATTGAACCTTTGGAAAACTTTTTAGGTTATAGACCTATAGGAATTAAAGAAAATCTTGGTAATCAAGAGGCATATAATTCTCAAAAGCTTTATGCATCACTCTATTTAATTCGTCCTCTATTACGAATTGTTATTGCATTTGTTTGGATATTTTCAGGTATTGTGTCTGCATTTTTGTATCCTCAACCTCTAGCACTTGAACTTTTACATGAAATTGGAGTTCCTTTGGGTATTGATATATATATTTTATATCTAGCCTCTTTTTTGGATATTAGTTTAGGTATTTTAATGCTTATTGGATATAGATTACAGCTTTTACTCAATATTCAACTTATTATTATTATCGGTTATACCTTACTTCTGACCTTTTTAGCCCCTTATCATTGGCTACATCCTTTTGGTGCAATTTTAAAGAATTTACCACTACTGTTGAGTATTTATATATTAGCTAGATTGGAGAAATTTAGATGAGTTATAATACTTTAATTTTTATTCATATTGTATCAGTTATTCTACTCCTTGGTGTGGGTGGAGGAAGTGCTTTTTATAAATTTATGGCAGATAGGTCAAAAAACTTGGAAGTGATAGTCCACACCAATAAAATGGTAGTTTTAGCTGATTGGTTATTTACTACACCCTCTGCTATACTTCAACCACTCACAGGTATTATGCTTATAAATCTTATGGGTATCCCTTGGAATACACCGTGGTTATTGATTTCACTTATCTTATATACCTTTGCAGGAGTTTTATGGTTAATTGCTCTCTATCTACAAATACGAATGAAATATATGGCACTACTTGCATACAGAGAAAAAAAGATATTGGGTAGAGAGTATTTTAAATTGGTTAATTATTGGATTTGGTTAGGTGTTTTTTCATTTTTTGCAATGATTGGGGTATTTTATTTAATGGTTTTTAAATTGTCATAGATTACAATTTCCTCTCATAATTAAATATGAATTATATAAATATATAATGGTTCCATTTGTCAAGACCATAGAAAAATATTTAAATTTATTCTTT
>JASFZJ010000084.1:0-16478 GCA_045267865.1 Sulfurovum sp.
TTATCAATATATTGATAAGTTAGAGAGGGTGCATTTGAATTTTTAAGTAGAACTTTAAAGTAGTACAAATATTATTGTGTTAGAAGTTGACAGTTTGCATTCGCTGGTGTTTGACATACAAATTTACTATTTGTAAGAATAAAATTAACTGTACCAGGCAGAGGCATACGATATGTATATGTAGTCAAATTAGTTGTAATCCAACATCCACTAGAAGTAGCTGTTTCACAAGACCTAATAGGATACTCTAATACAGGGGTAGTAATATCTCCTTCAATAGCATCAAAAATAGCTACATTTGTACCTGTATTATTTGTTAAGAAAGTAACAGGGGTAAAGTTACCACTTAATATAAGTGACTGTCTAGCCGTAGCAATACCTAATCTTACTGCTGATACTATAGATTTGGCTTTGACAAGTTCGGCATCTGTTCGTGAAGCAGCAAATTTGGGGAGGGCAACGGCTGAGAGTATTCCTATGATAGCAATAACCATTATAAGTTCTAACATTGTAAAAGCTTTGTGAGTTTTGTACATAAAAAATCCTTTAAGAAACTATAGCATAATTATATCACTATAGTAACTTAAAGTTGTAGATATTTAGTTAGAAAATATAGTATTTTGAATCATTACCACTTAAGTTAAAGTTCTTTTTTAGAGTTTTAACAGCCAAAGTAGAAGCAGGAGATGCACCATCAGATAGTTCTAATAACATTTTATACTCATTAGTTAATGTTTCATAATGATAAATAAATTTAACTATTATACTACCATCACACTGATACTCAACTCCTGTAACAATATTTGTATTTGCTACAATACCTGTTCTTCCATCTGATGAGTTTTGTAGTAATCTAATATTTGTCATATCATAAATTGGTGTCACACTAAATAGAGTATGCCCTGATACCGTAAATCTATTATAAATTTCACCTGTCAATTGGCGTATCTCTAATGCACAAAATGAAGATTCTGCATCAACTCTACTTTTAGCTATCTTAGGTATAGCAACAGATGCTAATATACCTATAATTACTATGACAAATATCAACTCTATCATTGTAAAAGCTTGTTTCATAATTGACCTCCATTAATTCTAGCATACTAAAAGTCCAAGATAAAATTTGAAAAAATAAATTATGTTAAAAGATTATAATAGGAGAAAGTACGCTAGAAGATTATAAAGTGAAACTATCACCAACAGAGGTGATAGTTAAGTTGTAGATAAAGTAAAATAAAACTTATAGTCTAACCATTCTAGGACTAGCACCTTGAAGTAAGTTAGTAGTAACTTCTGTTCTTGCTTTAGCATTTGCAGGACTTGTTACACCTGTTGTACCTACAGTCATAGTCATATTATAATCAGGGGAAGTAAAAGCAGCTGTTAGAAAAAGTACTGAACCACCATCACATTGATAATTAAGACCTGTAGCTCCTGCAAGAGCTGTACCCATTGTGGCTGTAGCTACATTAGTAATACCTGTACCTGTAATTGGAACACCTGGAGTAATATTTGTTACCTCAGTTACAGTAGCAAGTAAAAAATTTGTATAACCTAAAGCTGTATATTGTGATGTAATTTCACTAACTAATTGTCCTGCTTCATGGATACAAGTTGATGCTTTCGCGTCTGCTCTTGTTGATGCTAATTTAGGTATTGCTACCGCTGCCAAAATTCCGATAATTACGATTACGAAAATTAATTCTATCATTGTAAACCCGCGTCTCATGTTATTCATTTGTAACTCCTGTTAAATATGTTTAGTATCAGTTCAATAACTGACCTATGAAATTATACTATTATAAAACTTAAACTATTATAAAAATTTATAACCCTTTTTATAATCTTTTCTATAATCCATCGAGGGTATCTATCAAAAGTTCTATCTCATTCTCATACGATGTAGCTTGTTTGGCTAATCTTAGATATGCTTTGAGTAGTTTATCTCCCTTATTATCTTGATTGAGCTTCACTCCTGCGTCTGTGAGGTCTTGAATTACAAAATCTGCAAAATCATCTTCTAATTTAATCTCATAACGAGTACCTGCTAGTGTAATCCCTACATTTTTCATATTTTTCCTTCAAAGTTTTATAATAGTAGTGCTTCTACCTGTGTTATTATCTTCTCTATCTCTCTATCTTTCTCCTCTAATTCTCTTTTGAGGGCGATGATTTGAGAGCTATCTTTATTTTGAGCTACTGCGTCTAGGTCTGCTTTGAGACGGCTATTCTCTTCTTGCAGTCTGTTGTATTTTAGTTTCCATTGTTCTATCTTCTCTCTTAGCTTCTGTAGTGGTGACATATATCTCTCCATAATTTTCTATCTGATATAATAGCGAAAATAATTAAAAACTTAAGGGTTATCGTGCCAAATTTTATTGTATCAAGTCCATATCTTCCAGCAGGTGACCAAGAAAATGCTATAGAGACTCTTAGTCAATCTATTCAAGAGGGAAATCAATACCAAACACTTCTAGGTGTTACAGGCTCTGGTAAGACTTATACTATGGCGAAAATTATTGAAAAGACTTCCAAACCTACACTTATAATGACACACAACAAAACTCTTGCAGCTCAACTATACTCAGAGTTTAGAAGTTTTTTCCCAAATAACCATGTAGAGTATTTTATCTCCTATTATGACTACTATCAGCCTGAAGCCTATATCCCAAGACAAGACCTATTTATAGAGAAAGACTCCTCTGTCAATGAGGAGTTGGAGAGATTGAGACTTAGCACTACAGCCAATCTGTTATCTTATGATGATGTGATAGTTATCGCTTCGGTCTCTGCCAATTATGGGTTAGGCTCACCTGAGGATTACGCCTCTATCGTCCAAAAGCTTGTAGTGGGTGATGAGTATAATCAAAAAACTCTTCTGCTTAGGTTTGTGGATATGGGGTATAAACGAAATGATGACTTTTTTGATAGAGGTGATTTTAGAGTTATGGGTGAGGTTATAGATATTTATCCTGCATATTCAGAAGAGTTTGCATTTAGGATAGAGTTTTTTGGTGATGAGATAGAGGCTATTTATGAGTTTAATACTCTTACCAATGAGAGACAAGATAGTAAAAAGGATATTATTATCTACTCAGCAAATCAATTTATAGTAAGTAAAGAGAAATTGGCTCTTGCTGTTAAGAGTATAGAAGAGGAGTTGGGAGAGAGACTGGCTTATTTTCAGAAAGAGGATATGATGATAGAGTATAATCGCCTCAAACAGAGATGTGAGTTTGATTTGGAGATGATAGAGGCTACGGGAATGTGTAAAGGGATAGAGAACTACTCAAGACATCTTACAGGTAAAATCGTGGGTGAGACTCCATTTTCTATGATGGACTACTTTGAGACTATGCATGGTAAAGATTATCTGGTGATTGTAGATGAGTCTCATGTATCCTTGCCTCAGTTTAGAGGAATGTATGCAGGAGATAGAAGTCGTAAAGAGGTATTGGTAAATTACGGATTCAGACTGCCCTCAGCACTAGATAATCGCCCTTTGATGTTTGATGAATATATCCATAAAGCTCCTCATTTTCTATTTGTCTCTGCTACTCCTGCTCCACTAGAGATAGGACTCTCTACTATTATAGCAGAACAAGTAGTACGACCTACAGGGCTTCTTGACCCTCCGATAGAAGTCATTGATAGCACATATCAAGTAGAAAATCTTTTTGATAGGATAAAAGCTGTTGTGAGCAAAAATCAAAGGGTGCTTATAACAGTATTGACCAAAAAGATGTCAGAAGAGCTAAGTAACTACTACAATGGTCTTGGACTCAAAACCAAATATATGCACTCAGAGATGGATGCTATTGAGAGAAATCAGACTATTAGAGCTTTGCGTTTGGGTGAGTTTGATGTGCTTATTGGAATAAATCTTCTTAGAGAAGGTTTGGATTTACCTGAGGTGAGTTTAGTAGCTATATTAGATGCTGATAAAGAGGGATTTTTGCGTTCTAAGACGGCTCTTATACAGACAGCAGGGAGAGGGGCTAGGAATTCAGATGGGCAAGTGTTGATGTATGCTAAGAGAGTTACTGATTCTATGGCTTTTGCGATAGAGACGACACAAGAGAGACGAGAAAAACAGAAAGCTCACAATAAAAAGCATAATATCACTCCCACAACCACCACAAGAGACTTAGATACAAATCTCAAAACTGATAATATAGATGAACTCTATAATAAAAAATCAAAACTAGATAGAATGCCAAAAGCCCAAAGGCAAGAGTTGGTAAAAGAACTCAAAGCAAAAATGTTATTGGCATCAAAAAGTTTGGAGTTTGAAGAGGCAGCAAGACTTAGAGATGAGATAGCAAAGATTAAAAAGTTGTAAAAAAAGGCTATAATTAGAATAATAAACTGACGTTACGCAGTTTAGAAAAAATTTAATGTTTTGTAGGTTTGGTATCACCAAACGATAGGTAAAGCATAGCAATTGATACAATATATTAAGTTTTTAAGTGTTTGGCAGTGCCAAACCTACAAAGTGCGTAACATCAGTAATAAACATAGAAAATTGAATAAAACAAAGGTAATTTTATGGATTTAGATTTAGACGCATCACACTTATATTTCAATCGTGAACTCTCATGGTTACAGTTTAACTCTCGTGTATTAGCACAAGCTCTTGATGAGGTACTGCCTCCTTTAGAGAGATTGAAATTTTTGGCTATTTATGGTACAAATCTTGATGAGTTTTATATGATACGAGTTGCTGGACTTAAAGCATTAGAGAAAGCAGGAGTACAAGAGACTGGGGCTGATAAACTCACCCCTAGCCAACAGCTTGAAGAGATACATAATTATCTCCATAGAGAGCATGAGGTTTTGGAGTCTTGTTATAGCTCTATCATCTTAGAGCTTCACACTCATGGAGTAAGTATCAAAAACTATGATAAACTAGACATCACTGAACAAAAAGAGCTAGAAGAGAAGTTTTTTAATGAGATATATCCTCTTATTATCCCTATAGCAGTGGATGCTACTCACCCTTTCCCTCACCTCAACAACCTTAGTTTTGGTCTTGCTCTTAGCTTTGAAGATAGTCTCAAAAATATCAAACATGGACTTATAAGAATACCTAGAATGCTCCCTAGATTTATTCAGTTAGGGCAGACTTTTATCCCTATTGAGTCTGTGGTGGAGCATTTTGCATCAGAACTTTTCCCTGGGTTCAAGCCTCTTGCTTCTACTCCTTTTAGAGTGACAAGAAACGCTGATATAGAGATAGAAGAGGAAGAGGCTGATGACTTTTTGCAGATACTTCAAGAGGGGTTGCGTTCACGAAATAAAGGTTCACTTATACGCCTAGAGCTTATTGATGGTGCTGATAAAAAGCTTCTTGATTTTTTACTCTCTAAGCTCAACTTAGATAAACAAGATATATATTCATATAAAAAACTCTCTCTAAATCTAGGAAGCTTATGGCAGATAGTAGGAGATAAAGCACTCTGTCATCTTACGCTACCAAATTTTAATCCCAAAATACTCCCACCACTTGATAGTGAAAATATTTTTGAGGCGATAGAGAAACAAGATATACTTCTATATCATCCTTTTGATAGTTTTGAGCCAATAGTAAACTTCATCACACAAGCGGCGTGTGACCCTGATACAGTTGTTATTCGTATGACACTCTACAGAGCAGGACCTAAATCTCCTATTGTAAAAGCTCTTATAGATGCTGTGCGAGATGGCAAACAAGTGATGGTGCTTGTGGAACTCAAAGCTAGATTTGATGAAGAGAATAATCTGCGTTGGGCAAAAGCACTTGAAGATGCAGGAGCGCATGTTGTTTATGGTATCCCAGGGCTAAAAGTCCATGCCAAAATCGCACAAGTGATTAAAAGAAAAGGTGACAAACTTCAAAGTTATGTACATCTAGCTACAGGTAACTACAATCCAAGTACATCAAAGATATATACAGATATGTCCTATTTTACTACCAAAGAGACTTTTAGCAAAGATGCTACACACTTTTTTCACTTTCTTACAGGATTTTCTACATATACGAAGCTTGATACTCTCTTTATGTCACCTACACAAATAAAGCCAAAAATAATCAACCTTATCAATCAAGAGGCAAAAAATGGTACAGATGGACATATAATCTTAAAAGCAAACTCCCTTGTAGATACAGATGTGATAAAAGCTCTCTATATCGCATCACAAAAAGGGTGTAAAATAGATTTGATTATAAGGGGAATATGTGGACTCAAACCACAAGTAGAAGGAGTGAGTGAAAATATTATTGTCTCTTCTGTGATAGGAAAATACCTAGAACACGCACGGATATACTATTTCAAAAATGATAAAGTAAGATGTTATCTATCAAGTGCCGACCTGATGCCTAGAAACCTTATCCGACGAGTGGAGCTTATGACTCCTATACTTGAAGAGATACTCTCCGATAAGATAGAGCATATACTCAAACTTCAACTCACAGACAATGTCCTAAGATGGGAGCTTCAAGAGAGTGGAGAGTATATCAAAGTTCCTGCACAAGATAAAAGTATAAACAATCATGACATATTAGAAGATTATGTAAATAAAGTCCATAGTAAACAAAAAAAAGATAGACCAGATTATGTAAATCGTTTGGCAAATAGAATAATAAAGGATAGTTAATGTTAATAAAATTCAAAGAGTGGACTCCCAAATTAGGTAAAAATGTCTGGATAGCCCAAGGCTCATCTGTGATAGGAAGAGTAGAGATGGGAGAAGATAGTGCTGTATGGTTTGGCTGTGTAGTTCGTGGTGATGTTCATTATATCAAGATAGGGGCGAGAAGCAATATCCAAGACCTCTCTATGATACATGTCACTCACCACAAAAGAGATGATATGAGTGATGGAAATCCAACAATTATAGGTGATGATGTGACTGTAGGACATAGAGTTATGTTGCACGGTTGTACGATAGAAGATGCGTGTTTAATCGGTATGAGTGCTACAATATTAGATGGTGCTATTATTGGCAAAGAGTCAATAGTAGGAGCTAGTTCGCTTGTGACCAAAAATAAGGTATTCCCTCCTAGAAGCCTTATTATTGGGAGTCCTGCGAAACTTATACGAGAATTAACTGATGATGAGGTAGCAGAGCTTTATTCATCGGCATCACGATATGTAAAATTTAAAAATGAGTATATATAATGAATATAATAATACTTAGAAGTCTAAAAGATATATTCTCATTTGATGTAATACTCTTTGTATTTAACATCTCTATAGCGTCACTCTTATCATTGACAGATTGGACTTGGTTACAGACCCTTGGTGTGTAGGTCTATCCAATGACTTCAAAAAAATAGATAATTTAACCCATATAAATAAAATTTCAAGTTCCTAAAATCTGGTATTGTTTCAAGCTCTTTTAGTAGTTTCTTTTTTAATCTTAGTTTATTAGAATTTTATAAATTTCATTGGATAGACCTAACCCTACACCTCAATCTCCACTTTATGACTATATTTAGACTTAGTTATAGCATCTTCTATCTTCTCATATACGGTCTCTTTGGAGTCTATTTCATTTATCTCTATTACGCCAAAATGAAATAACATATCTTGGCTGTAGTCTGTAGATATTTGAGAAAATCGCTCTTTGAGTCTTTGGGCTAAAATAGTTGCTCCTCCTAATGGCGTGTTGGTAGTGATAATTATATAGGAGTTTTCTATATGTTCACCAAAATAGTCGTTGGTTCGTATCTTCTCATTGACTATTAAACCTATAGCTTTAAGAAGTTTTAGTTTTTTCTCCTCTATCACACTCTCTATATTGTCTATCTCAAAAGCTATAATGGAGAGTTCTAGTTTATATCTCATACTTCTTGAAATCTCTTTGATAAGAATATCTTCTATAAATATTTGATTATATGCGTTGATATTGGTATCTTTCTCCAACATATCTTTAATATTTTTTATAATTTCACTACTATTATCCTCTTTGATATGGCTATTGACTATATCTTGTTTAAAGTCGTCACTGTGTTTATGGATATAGTAGATGAGGATAAGCGTATAGATAAATATAGATAATATCACATTTCCTACTACTATCGCCTCAAATAACTCTTTATATTCAAAATTATTGGGAATGGAGTGGAGCATAATAATACTCAAAGCCCCTTTTACTCCTGATAGCGTAAGGGTATTACTCCAATATTGTGGTCTTTTAATGACTCTAAACATAGAAGAGATTGAGATAAACCGAATAATAGTTGTGATGGCAAATATAGCTAAAATTTCAAAAATATAATTTCTCAAAAGCTCCATATCAAAGAGGTATGCAATTAAGATAAATACCACACCATTGGCAAAAATACCTATAAAAGAAGCTTCCTTTTTGTATCCTCTAAACTCTTTTTTACTCATCGCAGGGATATGTCTCTCAATATTTATCAAGAGATTATAGAGATTTTTACTTTTTGTGAGTTCTATACTCTTTTTGTATCTCTCAAAGAGAAGTTGAGGATTACTCTCAAGCTCTTTATCTATCTTGACTTTAAAGGTTAGCACACTCACTATCACAGCTAGGATACCAGATATATGCAGGTGTTCGGCCAATAAAAATGAGATAATAGTAATAAGATATATAATAATAAACTGCTCAATAGGGTCTTTGAGTATCTTAACTAAGAAAAATCCTATATAAGCCATTACTACACCAATAAGTATAGACTTGATAAGCACATTAGCCACCACAAAATTGATATGTCCGATAGAGACATCAGCACTATTTATCATAGGAAGAGCTATAAAATAAAATATAACAAGGGCTGTCACATCATTAAGTAGGCTCTCACCCTCAGCATATATTTTGAGTTTGCTTGGGAGATTAAAGTTGGAGAAGATAGAAGATACAGTAATAGCATCTGTAGCCATAAGCATCGTAAAAAGAGCTATCCAACCACCAATAGAGATATTATAGTCGGTGATAATATAAGGAGTAATACTCACACCAATAGTGATGGAGATGACAACAGAAATGATAGCTAGATAGAGGATAACTAGTATATTTTTTTGAAACTCTTTTAGATTTATATTGAGTAAATCAGGCAAGAGAATAATAGGTATCATAATATAAAGAATACTATTAAACTCCTCTTTGGAGATAGACAAAAAACCATCAAAAATAATAGTAGAGAGGTAGGAGTAGGTAATCAAAAAGAGTGTTGTAGGTAGTTTAGTAATCTCTTCTGATACTCGTGAACTCAATATAATCAATAATATAAGCGTAACAATTTCAATCAATCCCTATCCCTTATAACAGTTCCCTTTGTCAAGACCAATATATCACTACTTTTTCTTAGGCATTTTTAAGACAACAAAAAATATAACTAATATCACTGCATATACTAAATAGTAGTATAAATTATCACTCTTTGGCATTATGTCACCTCCATAATTATATCTTCTGTTTTTACAATATTTAATCTCTTCTCTATTGTTTTATATTCACTATCTGTTATGATAATAGGTGTGATAGTTGATTTGGCATTTTGGCGTATATAATTCAAATCTACTTTGATAATACTATCTCCTGCTTTGACTCTATCACCCTCATTGGCAAGAGCCTCAAAGCCTCTGCCTTCTAATGCCACAGTATCAAGTCCAATATGAACCATCACTTCCAAATCTTTATCACTTTTGATACTATAAGCGTGATTGGTACTAAATATTTTGGTTATAATACCATCTATTGGAGCTGTGAATATATTACTCATTGGCTCTATAGCTACACCATCACCTGCTAATTTCTGTGAAAAGACTTCATCATCTACACTCTCTATAGCAACTACTCTACCATCTACAGGAGCTTTTATCTCTCTACTTTTTCTCTTGAAAAATCCAAACATATCTATCCTATTTTTAATCCGACTAGAAATCCTGCAACGGCACTCATCGTCCCTGCTGTTTTATACTCTCCGAGTCTATCTTTGAGAAAGGCTATCATCATCTTAAACTGCTCTGCCAAATAACCTATCTGAGAGTTAAGAATATCTTCATTAAGAGTCACAATACCTTGATGTTCCAAAAGAAATATAAATACAGCACCAAATCCAAATATAAATAAAATAATTTTTAAACTCTTCTTTATAGCAAAACCTATAGATAGTCCTAGAAGAAAACTACCTCCCATATTAATATATGGCATCATCATCTCTTTATCATTCATATTTTATCCTTAATATATATAATTATTATATACAATTGTATCCAATATTAATTAACCACAAATCAAAATATAAAAAATATCATATATAATAATAAATCTAGTTGGGCGATTATTTGATTGGTGCATTGTGAAGGAGAAGGCAATGCCAATGAATTAACAATGGACACGGTGCTTTAGCTCCGTCAATTAGGGAGAGGCTGAAGCCATCTCGTCCAAAAAAAAGCTTAATTCATTGGCTAAGTAAAAATACTATATTTTTACTTCACGATTAGAATTAACACAATCCTTCAAATAAAGGTTTATAAGATTTTGGTAAGAAGTTCCACTTTTTTTAGCCATTTTTTTAAAATATTCTATTACACTTACCTCTGTATTGATAGTAACTTGTCTATTTAGCTGTTTAGCGTATGGATTGGAACGAGATTTCATTTGTGATAAATCATACTCTTTTTTCATAATCTTACCTTTCATAATATTTAGATTCATTTTTAGTTGCTTTTCTAGCTGAAATAATTCTAATTTTGCCTTTTGATTCTCTATAACAGTGACATATAATTAACAAATTTAATTTATCACTCAATCCAAGCATTAGAAACCTATCTTCCCATTCTGAATGTTCATCATCATAAAACTCAATAGCTCGTTCATCATAAAAAATAGAAGTTGCCTCTTCAAAAGTAATACCGTGTTTTTTAATATTAATTTTGGATTTTTCATTATCCCATTCAAAATCTATTTTATTCATAGTTTAATTATACCTTAAAATATTAAAATCAAAATAAAATTAAAAATCTGTAGGGTGCTATTGCTATAGCACCAAATATTAGCTTCGTTCCCACAATTTTGTGGGAATGCATAATTATATTTGATATTTTTAAACGCCGTATGCATTCCCACGCAGAGCATGGGAACGAGGAAAAAATCAATCACACGAAAAAAAAGCCAAAAAAAAAGGAGCTAGAGAAAAATCTCTAACTCCTTTGGGGAATAAAACTTAGATAAGCTATGAAGCTTAGTTAAAGTTATATCTTGCCCATACACGGATCATATTTTGAGCATCAGCATCAACACCAGTAACATTATCTGTATCAGCATCAGTCATAACATAAGCAACAAATAATTCTGTATTTTCTGTTACTTTTGTTTTGTATGTTACATCTAATTCTATTGAATCAGCAGTTGAACCAATAATTGCACCTTGTTCATCTGTCATCATAGCAAATGCTACACCAAAGTGACCACCAAGAACATCAGCACCAACTTTTGCTACGATAGCAGTTGCATCACTTTTTATATTAGCTTGGTTAAGAATCATCTGTGTATATAGTGGAGTTTTTTCAAATGTTCCAAGATTCTGAATACCTACAGTACCTTCATCTACAGCAGAGTATGCTACACAAGTAGTAAAGTCTGTATCAAATAGATTAAACTTTGCACCAATTTTTGCACCATAACCAATAGTATCTGTTAATGGAGCTACTTCGCCTGTCATTATAGTACCACCTTGAAGACCGATTGAATAACCATCATAGTTAAACTTAGCATCACCCCAAGCAACCATTAAATCTTCTGTAAAACCACTAAAATGACTAGGAGCTATATAGAATGAACCTGTCAAAGTTAAACCATCAAGTGATTTATTTTGAGCTGTTATCATATGAACACCATTACTACCTGTAGCATCAGGATTTATTACACCAAAGACACCTATATCAGCACCCTTAGAATCATTTGCTTTATCAACAAAAGCATATACTAAAGTAGTATCAGGAATAGATGAGTTTACTACTAATGCAGCATCAAATGTATTTTTTACTGGCTGCCATGATTCTGAGAATGCAAATGGAGATAGTGATTTTGGAAGTGTTTGACGACCTATTTTGATACCTGTATCAATCATATCAATGTTATAAGTTAAATAAGCTTGAGTCAAAGCTCCACCAATATCATGGTCATAAGCACCAGCTGTTTGAATAGTTCCACCCATTACACTACTAGTAGGAATATCAGAAATAAGATTGCTTGAAGCCATACCAGTAACTTCAAAACCTGCACCTAGACCCCAAAATAAATCATCATTAACAGCTCTAAGTTGAATAGCAAAGTTATTTGCAGATGCATCTGTAGCAAAAAGGTCTAGTGTTGCACTATCTTGTGTTTGGTAATAAGCTACCATGTTACCATCAAATTTCCAACCAGACTCTACCACTGGTACTACTATTGGCTCTACTGGTGCTATGTCTCCACCCGCCATAATCATTGTTGAAGCTACTACTGAAAGTAATAATGTTTTTTTCATCTTATTCTCCTTGAATTTGTTTGAATATTCGCAATTGTATCATACATTAACTGAGAATGTCAAGTTAATAAACAAAAAGTAAACAAATAGTTAATATTTTTTGCTTTTTCGTTTCTGAAATAATAAAAATGCACTTAAAAATCCTGCTCCAAAAGAGAGTATATATCCCAATGCTATACCTATATAGCTATAGTCTATCTCTAATGGAGGTGGTGAGTCAATTTTGTCTATTAGTGTGGATTTATCTGCTTTGATGATGGTAAAGTCTTGCTTGGGAATGGTCAATATATAACTTTTTTGGGTTTTTGGATTGAATGCCTTAAGGTTGAGAGGAGCTAATGAGAAGTTTTGAAAGTGTGATAGGGCTGTGGCATATTTAATAGTAATTTGAGTATCTTGATTTATTATTCTTGATTTTACTATCGGAGGAGATAAAAATTGTATAAAACTGGTATCTTTAGGTAGTATATTATCTATTATAGGTGGATAGCCTCGCCCTTTAATTTCTATATTTAATGATATTGGCTCGTAGGCTTGGGCTATGTTTGTGGATAGTCTATGGTCTAGTTTGAAATCTCCTACTATGAGTGTATCTTTGGGTAGAGGTTTTACTTGGAGTTTTAGATTGGGTAGCTTTATAATAGTATCGCTTGTTACTAATCCTTTGACATTGTCTCTATCTCCTGAGAAGCTATAGGCTACACTATCATCTGTGGTGAGTTTTTGAATTAGAGAGAACTCTATCTCTATATCACCTGTGCGTAATGGATATATCAGATAGGTATATTTTTGGTTTGTGTTATGGTAACTATTATTTTCTATTAACTTTATCTGTTTTGATTGATATTGTGACATTTTTGTGACAAAAAACTTAAAAAATATCACAGATTTATGGTTAGTTTGGTTTATATCTATGGTGATGATAGTAGCCTCTTTGAGGTATGGAGTTTTATTGTTTGTCGTGATAGAGTAGGTGAAGTCGTTATTTGCGTGTATTGTTATTGGGAGTATAAAGAGTAATAAAAATAGTTTGAATATGTTTAATTCGTTTTTTTTGTTCCCACAATTTTGTGGGAATGCATATTTATATTTGATATTTTTGATTAATTTATTATGATTTAGTTTCATTTAATATCCTTGTAAGATAGCCTAACCAACAAGAGTGATTAGCTCTTGCTGTTATACTTTAATATAATTTAACTGATAAAAGTATCACTATACAAAATATGATTAGTACTATATTACATTTCAAGGGAATCCTCCTTGTATTGAATTCCCACACCTCCACCCAATTAGAATTAACCAAAAAAAAAGGTAACTAAAGAGTAATCTTTAGCTACCTATTCATTCAATACAAGCTAAGTAATCAGCAAAGCTTTATAGTAGAATTTACCTTGAAATGTATAAGATTATATCATAATTATATTTAAGGCTACCAAGGTTTAGTTTCATTTATATATCCTTTGTTTATTAAATCATAGACTTTGGAGCTTAGAGGGTGTTTTGGCTTTTTAGGTTTTGTATCTATGGTTAATTTAGTTTTTTGTGGTTTTGATTGGTTTTTATTTTTACCACCTCCACTATTTGAGTCTGATTGAGACTCCTCTTTGGGCTTATTTTTATTCTCATCTTTATCTTCTTTACTCTTTTTAGGTGCATTTGCATCACTTTGAGATTGTGGTTTGGATATTCCTTTGAGTTTTTGTTTCTCCTCTTTAAATATTATTAGGTTTAGATTGTGTTTAGTATCATTATCTTCTCCTAACTGTAGAGAGTAGATATAATATCTTTTTGCCTCTTTGTATAATTCTAACATAGCATAAGAGTTGGCGATATTATAGTATAGTAATTGTTTGGTCTTTGGTGATGTTGATTTGATGGATTTGTATATCTCTATTGATTTTTTATAATTTTCTGTTTTATAAAAACTATTGGCTAGTGCTATTTGACTCTGCAATGATATATCTTCTATCTGCATAAATATTTTTGATGAACTCTTAAAATCTCTATCTATATAACTACTGTACCCACTATGAAGATGATAAATATCCCAAAAAGAGGCGTGTGTATTGACTCCTAAAAGTGAATAAAAAATAAAAAGATACTTGATAAATCTAGTATGGAGTATCAAAAATAGAATTAAAGCAATAAATAGAGGGATTTGATAGAGTTGTCTATCGTGTCGTTTCTCTTTTTTTATCTCTTTGGTAGCGTTGAGAGAGATACTTTTATTTATATTTTGAGCTGTATTTTGTGCAGATGATGAGGCTAATAAATATTCTCCACTCACGAAAGAGGCTAGAGGTTTGAGTATAGGATTGATGCGAGATATTATGAGATTGTCTCTGTTATCTTTTAAAAATGAGCCATCAGGAGTGATGATAGTTGTTCCTTGGATTGAACCTAGTGCCAATATAACCAAAGAGATATTAGAACTTTTTAGTTTTGAGGATAGTGATATTATATCGCCCTCCTCTCCTCCATCGGTTATGAGTATTAAGGTTTTATTTTGGCTATTTATAGCAATTAATTTATCAAAGAGCCTCTCTAGTGAAGTTCCTTTGGTGAGGATATATTTGGGATTGAGACTATCTAGTGCCATCTTAATTAACTCATGGTCGGTGGTAGGTGGTGAGAGTATCAGAGGATTGGTCGTGAAGCCTACTAACATAATATTATCAGTAGGATTTATATCCAAGAAGTGATTGATTGTCTGTTTAGCAAACTCATAACGGCTAGGAGATATATCTGTAGCACTCATAGAGTAGGATATATCAAGTGCTATAATTATATCGCGTGATTTGATAGATGAGAACTCTTTACCTCCCTCTATGACAGGAGAAGAGAGAGTGATAATTAATAGTATCAAGATTATAGTATGTGTTTTGATGGTTATATCTCTACTCTTTTGCATTAAGAGTATAAGAAGAGGTATCAACAACCATAAAAAATTGGGGTATAGAAAGCTCACAGTGTATCTACCTCTTTATATTGCTTCGTTCCCACGCAAAGCACGATGCCAATGAATTAATCTTTTTTACTCTTCGGAAGTGAGGTTTTAACCTCGCCAAATTATAGAATAATGCAGAATATTTAGGCGAAGCTAAAGCTTCACTTCCGAAAAATTCAATATATTTTTCTTAATTCATTAGCATTGACACAAAGCATGGGAACGAGAAAACATCAGTTAATATCAAAATATTAAAACAATTATAGTACAATAAAATAAAAGGAGTTTGATATGGAAGCTATAAATTATGAAAATTTTCAATACTACACTTATGAGGATTATAAACATTGGGAAGAGAGTTATGAGCTTATAGATGGTATCGCTTATGCAATGTCACCTGCACCATATCCTAAACATCAGCGAATTGTTGTTAGGTTATGGCAAGAGCTTGATAAAAACCTCAACTGTCCTAACCCTGCTTGTGAAGTATATATCGCACCTGTTGATTGGAAGATAGATGAGAACTCTGTGGTACAGCCTGATGTGGCTCTTTTTTGTGAAGAGACGCATAAGCAGTTTTTTTCAAAGACTCCTCCTATAGTTGTGGAGGTACTTTCCAAATCTACAGCTCTCAAAGATGTTACAAGTAAGTTTGAACTTTATCAAAGAGAGGGAGTAATGTTTTATATTATAGTAGAACCTAATACAGAGATAAGTGATATATTTAAACTCATTGATGGCAAGTATCAACTAATACAAAAAGCTACAAAAGAAGATGAGTATCTATTTGAATATGATGAAGATTGTTCTACAAAGATAGATTTTGGTAAGGTGTTTTAGAGATACATTTGCTTCTTTCACAGTCTCAGAGCATGGGAACGAGAAATCTATTTTTTGTAGGTTTGGCACTGCCAAACATCTATAGTATGGTCAGTTTGTTTGGTGATACCAAACCTTGTATAATGCAAATAAGAGAAAAAGATGTTATTCTATTCTCTAAGGATTAAGGGTAAATCGTCCAAACCTAAAGCATTTATATACTCAAAA
>JASFZJ010000085.1:0-14512 GCA_045267865.1 Sulfurovum sp.
GAGCAAATCATTCACTCGGATCAAATAGTGGAGAAGATATAAGAGAGTTATTTGTATAACCTCTATTAGGCATCTGATTAGAAATCCTAACCTCACCCTCATCTTTATATATCTTATAAAACACAGCCTCTTTACTCGCTCCCAATATTACAGTAGGACTATGTGTGGTCACTATAAATTGAATAAGAGGAAAAATATCTCTAAGCTTTTTCATAAAGCCATAACTCCATTTAGGGTGTAAATGTAGTTCTACTTCATCTATCAGAACTATGCCTTGATACTCTTTTATATCTTCTACTTGTTGTTTTTGAGATAATCTATCTATCAAATCACAAACAATCGTAATCACACCCTTATATCCAGCAGAGAGCTGTTTAAAATCTACAATAGAGCCTTTTTCTGTAAAGGTAACTTGATTAGGAGGAGTAATATCTATTTGAATATCTGAATTTAAAAGTGATTGTAAAAGTTTTTTGGCTTCTTTCACACTAATAATATTACTCTTTCCTGCCTTTTCAGAATAATCTAAAGTCAATAGCCAATCAATAGGGCTTTTTAAATCAAATTCTCCAGAAAATAGTGTTAAAAATCCTAACTTATCTTCTTTCATCTGACAAACACTATTTCTTAATGCTCCATAAGCTAAAAAGTTATTTTCACAAAGTTCTTTATTCTCTATTTCTATAGTATAAGTATTTTCTATCTCTCTAAAAGATTGTAATCCATCTGCTGATGTACCTTTAATCCCTACAGCAATAGCTTGAAGCAGAAGTGTTTTACCATCTCCATTTTCACCTACAATATAAATTTCTTTTTTATCTTTTAAATTATCTAGTGATATATCTGTGATTGAGAAGAAATTTTTTATGTTTATTGTGTCTATATTTAATATAATTTTTATTTTCAATAAATCACTATTTAGTATTTTTGGAACTATATTAAATAGATATTCCTTTTGTCTTGTTATAAAAGTAATACAAGAAGCAATTTCTAACTTATATAAACTAATTTTATTTGTACTCCGACTATGCTCATTAAAATAAACTAACTTTTCATAGAGTTTCTTGAGTAAAATAGTATCATCATATTTTAGAAAGTTAAAGTTAGCAATATAAAATTCTATAATTTCTAAAAAGCCTTCAATATGTATTTGTCTCTTTTGAAACTCTTTTATTACTAATTCTGTATATAGTAGGTTTTGAGCTTCATATAAATTTTCCTTTAGTATATCTTTCAAAACCTCTCTACTTCTTCTTAGTAACAATACTAAAAGAGAGTTCTCTAAGCTCTTTATGTGATTTGATAAACTCATTCATCTCTTCAAGAGTTACGCTCTCTATTTTTTTGAGTTTTTGAGTGCTAAAACCAAGAGGTCTTCCATTGTAATAGTCATTATAAGCTCTATGGAGTCTTTGTGATAGAGTCTCTGTACGCAATGGCTCACTTCCTAGTAGAAACTGTTTTGTCTCATCTAGCTCTTTTTGAGTTATTCCATCTTTTACAAATTCATCTACAACACTTTGGATAAGCTTTGTAGCTTCTTTTTGTTTACTTAGTTTTGTCTGCATATACCCACTTAGATATGATGCACTTTTCGTCTGTCTTAAAGACGCATAGACTCCATAAGTAAGCCCTCTTTTTACTCTAATCTCTTCCATAAGACGGCTTCCAAATCCTCCTCCACCTAATAGATACTCAGCAATTTGAGCTTTGTGTTGGTTTTGGCTATCATAAGAGAAATTAAATGGACTTCCAAAATAGATATATGCCTGTTGTGTCTCTTCATATAGCTCTTTTGTCTCTTTTTTGTTTGAGGCGACTATAGTTTTTATCTCTGATAATTTAACTTTTGGAAATATCTCAATAAGTCTATTAAGATATTTTTGTGCCTCTTTAAACTCTATATCTCCACCCACAAGGGCTATCATATTGTTATATCCCAATTTTGAAGATATAAAACTCTCTATATCCTCTATTGATATAGATGCGATACTCTCTTCACTCCCATTATATGCTCTTGCTAGAGGCGTATCTTTAAATAACATCTTACGAAGATTTGTCCCTGCAATATAGTCAAAATCACTTGTTTTTTGTTTGAGCCAACCTAATTTTTGGTGTTTTACTAATGAAAGTGCTTCTTCTGTATAGTTGGGGTCTTTTAACAGCTCCACCAATTTATCAATAGCATATCCAAACTCACTTTTAAGTGAAGATACCTCTATCACAAAACTCTCTCGCCCCACATGTGAACCTATCTCTATAGCGTGAGAGTCAAGCTTGGTAGCAAATCTTACACTACCATCTTTTTTCGTCCCCTCATTAAGTATCTCAGCAGATAGTGATGCTAACCCATCTTTAGTGCTAGATAGATGTCCTGCATTTTTGAATACCAATTGAATAGAGACAATAGGAATATATCGTCCCTCTTCAAAAACTACTGGTATATTTGTATCTAAAAATTGTATCTCTTTGATAGTTGTTGCCATCAATACTCCTTGTAGTGTTAATAGTAATATTACTATTTTTTTCATAAACTCTCCTCAGATAGAAGATGATTTGATAACCATCAACTTCTCTTGACTCATCTCTTCCATAGAGTAGGCGATACCACCTAAACCCAATCCTGAAGCTTTCGCTCCTCCAAATGGCATCCAATCAACTCTAAATGCTGTGTGGTCATTTACCATTACAGCCGTACCGTTTAGTCGTTTTACGGCATAAAGTGCTTTATCTATATTGGTAGTAAATACAGAAGCCTGAAACGAAAACTCTAAGCTATTAGCTCTCTCAATCGCTTCATCTATATCGCTATAACTATACAAACAGACTACAGGTGCAAAGACTTCACTCGTGCTAACTTTGGCATCACTTGGAGGATTTGCCAAAATAGTAGCCTCATAAAAGCTCTCACCTATTGTATTTCCTCCACAAAGAAGTGAAGCACCACTCTCAACTGCCTCTTTGACCCAACTATCTACTCTATCTACTTCTCTATGAGAGATAAGTGGTCCTACCTCTGTGCTTGGGTCTGAGGGGTCTCCTATTTTAAGTTTTTGTGCGACTTCAACAAGCTTTTGACTCACACTCTCAAAAATAGTCTCGTGAATATAGACTCTCTGTACAGATACACACACTTGTCCTGCATGATAAAATCCACCTTTGGTAAGTGCAGGAATAAGCTCATCTAAACACGCATCAGCCTCAACTATCACAGGAGCTACTCCACCATGCTCTAATCCTACTCTAGTCCCACGGCTCACTTTTGAACGCAGATACCAACCTACATTAGCTGAACCTATAAATGTAAGATAATCCACCTTTTTATGAGTAGCTAAATACTCCGACTCTGGAATATTACATACTATCACTTGTGCAAACTCTCTAGGAAGCCCTGCTTCATAAAGTATCTCCACAAAATTAATCGCAGACATTGGAGTATTCTCAGATGGCTTGATAATCACAGGAGAACCCACAGCAATAGCAGGAACTATCTGATGAACAGCAAGATTAAGAGGGTGATTAAAAGCAGAAATCGCCACCACCACACCGATAGGCTCTTTCATAGTATAAGCCATTCGGTTAGCCGAACTTGCCGTATGACCCATCACAATCTCTTTGCCTCCAAACGCTCCAATATGCTCAATAGCCAACTTTACACCATTTATAGCTCGTTGAACTTCTACTTTAGAATCAATATAAGGTTTACCACCCTCATTAAGAGCGATAAGCGTAAGCTCTTCTATACGACTACTCATAATCTCTATAGTCTTTTCAAGTATCTCGACTCTCTTATACGCAGGTAGCCACTTATCTCTATCTTTATATACACCCTCTGCCAAATTAAGAGCGTTATCTATATCCTCTTTGGTATTGGCATCTATAGAGGCTAACAATCTTCCATCAAAAGGTGAAGTTACTTCAATCTTATCCATTACAATCCTAAATTTTATTTTATCGGTTATTATTTTATTTATTGTTGATATTTTTTGTCGGAGTAGGGATACCCCGACCTACATAAAATATAGATTATTTTATAATTATAGAGCCTCTATACGCATTTTTCCCTGTATAACATCTTACACATCGTACATAGTTTGACTGTTTAGGGCTTCTAGCATACTGCTGTGCATCTGCTGGGAATATTACTAAATATTTATTCTCTGTAGTAGGTGTAGATGTCCAAAAATCAGAATCAGTATTATATGTAAATGGATGGTTATCTTTATCATGAAGATTTTTGAGTTCATCAGAAGAAGGGAGTCTCCAATCTGTATATCCTGCATAGCTTAGATTACGACAATATCTACTTGCATGATTTAAATTACCAGCTTTACCAAAAGAACGCTCATTTTTATACGCCCCCTCTTCTGTGTCAGTATAAAATTGGTCTTGCCAAATAAGTTTGGCATCATTTTCTATATATATTCTCTCATCTTTACAGTTTGTAGATGGGATAGGCATAACAGTAGATGGTGCAACATCTCCACCTGCAATAAGAGATATAGAGGCTAGAAGTGTGATTAGTGTTATATTTTTCATTTTTTCTCCTTGAATATTTATTATAAAAATATTCATAAATTTAATTTTTATTATATCTATAAAGTGCTTTATAGATAATATAATACCTTTGTGATTAAGAAAACTTAGTACATTGTGTTATAATATCTTCTATAAAGCATAAACAAAAGGGTTTTGATGAATAATATACTTATATTGGCTAGTGGTTCTGTGGCTAGGCATTTTATAGAATGGATTAGCAAAAATAGGGTGGCTCAAAATCACTATTTTGTGACTTGCTATAAACGAGAGACTACTCCTGAGAAGGTGAGTCAAAATATTACTATACTAGATGCAGACCCTACTAGTTACTCTAAACTTAATCGTATTATGAGCAGTACGAAATTTTATAATGTTTTTGTTGTGATGGATGACTTAGAAGATACTACTTATTCTATCAAAAATGTAAGAATGATTAATAGTAAAATAAGTATAGTGGTAGTAAATCAGTGGAATGATGAGACTTTGGGTAAGGGTTTAGATAATGTTAAAGTGGTAAATAGCAATAAGTTAGTAGCCTCTTATCTATATGACAAACTTCCAAGTGTACCACTTATTGCTCAAAATATAGGTTTGGGTTTGGGTGAGATTATGGAGATACGAGTCCCTTTTGGAAGTAGTTATGCCTATAGACATATTGGCTCTATACTGCAAAGAAAATGGAAAATAGTGGCTCTATATCGTGATGATAAGCAAATTTTGCCAAATAGTGCTACTATGGTGCGTCCAAATGATGTCTTATTAATAGTTGGAAAACCTATGGTGCTTGATGGTGTATATAAGACTATCAATAAAATTATAGGACTTTTCCCTGAGCCTTTTGGTAAAGATATATATCTGATTTTGGACTTTAGGTTTGACCAGAGTAGGGCGTTGAGGTATATAAATGAGAGTATTTATTTGATAGAAAAGCTTAAAAAGAAGTCTCTTTTTATTCGTATATTGTATCCCAATAACTTCAAACTTATATCTCAAATACGAGATATGGAGAGAGATAATATTACTCTTACTATCTGTTATAAAAATGAAGATATAAAGCCACTTATAGAGTATGATATAAATATGCATAATGTTGGACTTGTGATGATTAGTATTCCCTCATTTGATGCTGATAATTTAGGTAATACTCTATATGATTTGAGAAAGCTTGTTTTTATCTTTGGAGATAGAGAGCTTGTACATATAGAAAAATCAATAGTATTAATGAGTCAAAAAGAGAAAATGGAATCTATCTCTTCTACAGCATTTGATATATCTCAGACACTGGATTTATCAGTTACTCTATGTGATTTTGACCCAGAAGGTGATTTTGATGGTAAAAATATGACAATTGAACACTATGAAACTTTGGCACAAATCTTTAAGATGGAGCTAAATATAGAGCAAAAAATTGCTAATCCAATTAGAGAGATAACGGCTATGGAAGATATTTTACAAGTAGTTCCTTTTGAGGATAATCTAAATAGAAACAACTTTTATAAGCTTATCTCTAGTAGAGTTCAAGATTTTATACTTACTACTACCAAACACCCTAAACTTCTTGTTCCTTTTGCTATATCAGAGGCATAACTATTTTATTACTTAGTTTTTAAGTCGATATAAGATAAAATAAAGCCAATAATAACGCATAAGGTTTTTTCCATAATGATTGTACCAATAGAAATAATTAATAGCTCCAATATAGCTTATGACATCACTATAGATGCTCTTCCCAATCTATCTTTTGATACGAGTGTTGTGATAGTGACTAATGAGACTATCAAACCTCTTCATCTTGATTTTGTCCTCTCAAAAATAGACGCACCCAAGCTAGAAGTAATTACTCTAAAAGATGGTGAAAAATATAAAACTCTAGCTACAGTTGAAGATATTTTAAACCAATGTTTTGCTTATAGATTGGATAGAAAATCAATTCTTATCGCTTTGGGTGGTGGAGTGATAGGAGATATGACAGGGTTTACGGCAAGTCTTTACCAGAGAGGAATTGATTTTATTCAGATACCTACTACACTTCTTAGTCAAGTTGATGCTAGTGTGGGTGGTAAGACAGGAGTTAATAATAGTTATGGCAAAAATCTTATAGGTGCATTTTATCAACCCAAAGCTGTTTATATAGACCCATCATTTTTATCTACTCTCCCACCACGAGAGTTTAGTGCAGGTATAGCTGAGATAGTCAAGATGGCTGTTATGTTTGATAAAGATTATTTCGAGTATCTTCAAAATGCAGACTTTAGTGATAGTGATGCACTTAGAGAGGTAATTAAAAAAAGTGTTGAACTTAAAGCGTGGGTAGTTAATCAAGATGAGAAAGAGGCAGGGATACGAGCCGTGCTTAATTATGGTCATACATTTGGGCATATTATAGAGAATGAGACTAGATATACTAAATATCTCCATGGTGAGGCTGTGGCTATTGGCATGGTTATGGCAAATGCTTTGGCTATAGAGTTGGGACTATTTACAAATTATGAGGCTGATGAGGTAAAAGCACTTTTAGAAAAATCATCTTTACCTACAGATTATATTATCAAAGATGTAGATAGCTTTTATGAACATTTTTTCTTAGACAAGAAGAGTGATAGAGAAGGTATTAAGTTTATACTTCCAAATGGTATGGGTAATCATAAGATAGTATCTAATATAGATGAGACTATCGTTAAAAAGGTATTGAGTAGTTTTGGAGATGATAGATGAAATTTTTTGGAATAGTTTCTCTCTTTATAATCTCTTTTGGGATAGGTTGGGCTGATGGTTTTAAAAAAGAGCAAAATATAACTGCCTCACTTATTGATAATAATATCACTAGACTTTATAAGATAAAGAGGCTTGTAGAGAGTAAAGATAAAATTGAGAAAGAGCTAATTAATAATCATATTTGGACAAAAGTATATAGTAATTATCATACATATAAAGAGCTAAAAAAACAGAGTATAAGGCTAGAAAAAAAGATAAAAAGGCTTAAGAACCTAAGAGAACTTACCAAAAAACAGAAGAGACAGCTTGTAGATTATGGTGAAGAGAATAGTATAGTTCTTGATAAACTCCAACTTCTTAAAGAGTATGAGAAGGACCCATTTAAAAAATTTCTTACACCTCCTACTGTAGAGTCTATGCCAAGAGTAGATACTCCATTTGCTGTAATTACGGCTCTCTCATATAGAGAAAAACTTCAATCAGATATAAAAGAGTATAACATTAGATATATCTCTTTGCAAGATATAATGAAGAAATTTAGAGCCAAAAAAGTAATTATTATTAAACTTCTTAAAATTGATTCTGAAAATAAAAATTATGAAACTCTACTTCATGATACAGAAGATGAGATTAAGACATTCGTAGCGATTTTGGATATATTCAAGACTACAAAAAATGTTTATATTAAAAAAGTGGATGAGATTAAGTTTAAACTTAAAAATGATATAAAAGTTGAAGTGGGTAAGACTATGCTTATTGGTGGTATTATTCTCTTCTTACTCTTTTTACTACTTCTTATCAAATATATTATCACAAGATATATGACTGATAGTGATAGGTCTTATAGTATAAATAAAGCACTTAATATCTCTTTTGTGACGATTACAATATTTATTTTGCTCTTTGCTTATATCAAAAATGTGAGTTATCTTATCACTATTTTGGGGTTTGCCTCTGCTGGTATCGCTATTGCTATGAAAGATTGGTTTATGTCTATTATGGGTTGGATTACTATCATTATGGGTGGAGCTATTCATGTGGGAGATAGAGTCAAATTTACAAAAGATGGAGTGCAGTATGTGGGGGATATTATAGATATATCTATGCTTCGTATGACTATGCAAGAGGATGTGACTATTACCACTGTTAATTTCAACCGTCGTGCAGGTAGGATTATATTTATCCCCAATAACTTTATATTTACAGATGTGATAGCCAACTACTCTCACGCAGGATTAAAAACCGTTTGGGATGGGATAGATTTTGTGGTTACTTTTGATTCTGATATTCATAAAGCTTCTGTAATAGCCAAAGAGGTGACACGAAAATACTCCAAAGGATATACAGATATTACTAGAAAGCAGCTCAATAAACTAAGAAGTCAATATAGTATCAAAAATACAAATGTAGAGCCACGAATTTTGACATTTATCACACCTTATGGTATGACAATATCAGCGTGGTACTTGACCAACTCTTATGCTACTTTGACTCTAAGAAGTACCATATCACTAGAGATTATAAATCGGATAAATGCCGAAGAGAGTATAAACTTAGCATTCCCTACACAATCTATATATATAGATAAAGATGTGAGAAAACCAGCACCAAATATAGATGATATAGAGATAGAAGGGACACATAAATAATGATAAAAAATGTATATTTTAAAACTTTTGGGTGTCGGACTAATCAGTTCGATACACAAGTGATGATATCGAAGCTAAAAGAGTTTGACCTAACAGATGATGAGAATAGGGCTGACATAATAGTTGTCAATTCTTGTACAGTAACAAATGGAGCCGACTCTTCTGTACGAAACTATATATCATCAATGAAACGTAAAAATCCAAATGCCAAAGTAATACTGGCAGGTTGTGGTTCTCACTCCAAAGGGGAGAGCTTATTTGGAGACAAAAAAGTATTTGGAGTAATGGGACACTCCGAAAAAGAGAGTATCAATGAGATACTCAAAAACAAAAAGCCTTTTTATCAGATAGGTGATTTGGAGCATATAGATACCACGATAGTCGAAGAGTTTGTAGGGAAGAGTAGGGCGTTTATCAAAATCCAAGAGGGGTGTGACTTTAGATGCTCTTATTGTATTATCCCCTTTGTGAGAGGAGATGCTCGTTCGCATTCAGAAGAGACTATCCTAACCCAAGTCGCCAAATTAGCATCAAATGGTTTTGGAGAGTTTATCCTTACAGGTACAAATGTGGGAAGCTACGGCAAAGACCACAACACAAATATCTCCAAACTTCTCAAAAAACTAAGCCAAATACGAGGTGTGAGACGGATACGATTAGGAAGCCTTGAACCGATGCAGATAGATGCTGAGTTTATAGAACTACTAAGCGAACCGTGGATGGCGAGACATCTTCATATTGCACTTCAACATACAAGCGATAAGATGTTAAAATTGATGAATAGACGCAATAATTATAAGAGTGATTTTGAGCTTTTTGAAACTATAAGCTCTCATGGTTATGCTCTAGGTACAGATTTTATAGTAGGTCACCCAGGAGAAGATGATGAAGTGTGGAGTGAGGCGATAGAGAGAGTAGAAAAACTACCACTCACACATATTCATGCATTTTCATACTCAAAAAGAGATAATACCTCCTCTGCGTTGATGAAACCAGAGATAAGAGGGAATATAGTCAAAGAGAGATATAGGGAACTCACAGCTATAATAGATAGAAAAAATCTACTATTTAGGCAGAGTCATCGAGATAACTTAGAGGTGCTAATGGAGAGTGGTAGGGATAATAAATATCAAGGTTTTGACCAATATTTCAACAAAGTTATTGTAACAAGTAGTGATGATTTGAGTTCAAATTGGGTAATTTTAAATAATATGGAGGTAACAGATGCAGGGAATAGAGCGAATTATTAATACAATACAAAATAGTAAAAATAGCAAAATTATTATAGGACTTGTGGCAGTATTACTGCTATTAGTTGCTTTTTCAACACTAAGAGATACAGATAGAGTCATAACGCATAAAGAGGCGAATATACTCTACACAGATGGGAAGATAAAAAAGCTTATAGTAGATGGTGACTATATACGGATAAGAACTTCTGATGATGGGTATAAAATCTATAAAGAGGCGATAAATACAAAAGCATTTTTTAGTAAATATCCAGTGGAAGTGGTAGAAGATAGTAGCTATCTTTATGACATTTTATCATATATTTTGCTTCTTTTTGCACTTCTCTTTCTATATAATCTTACTAAGCAGAACAGAATGCAACGGAGTCTTCAACAAAAGGTCTTATTAAAAGCAGATAGTTCAACAGAAGATGAACCAATAAGAGCGATACACTCTAAAGTCAAGTTTTCAGATGTAGCAGGGATAAAAGATGTAAAAGAGGAGCTTGAAGAGATAATAGATTTTTTAAGAGAGCCTCAAAAATATAGAAATCTTGATATTAGACTACCTAAAGGGGTGCTTTTAGTAGGCCCTCCAGGAGTGGGAAAAACTCTTATATCCAAAGCCGTTGCAGGTGAAGCAGGTGTACCATTTTTCTATCAAAGTGGAGCTTCTTTTGTACATATTTATGTAGGAATTGGAGCAAAGAGAGTGAGTGAACTCTTTAAAAAAGCCAAAGAGATGGCACCCTCTATTATATTTATTGATGAGATAGATGCTGTAGGTAAGAGTAGGGGAGAGTTTAGAAATGATGAGAGAGAGGCTACACTAAACCAACTGCTTACAGAAATGGATGGTTTTGAAGATAGTGATGGAGTGATAGTTATTGGAGCTACCAATAAGATAGAGATGCTTGATAATGCACTTCTAAGAGCAGGTAGATTTGATAGACGAGTACATATATCCTTGCCAGATTTGAGTGATAGAGAAAAGACTTTGGAGTTATATCTTGCCAAAAAGCCAAACGAGGTAAATATCACACAAGTAGCCAAAATGACTATTGGATTTAATTCAGCAGCATTGGATACTCTCACCAATGAGGCAGCTATATTTGCTATGCGAAACGGACGGACTATAGTAGAGACGGGTGACTTTGAGGCTGTGCAAGATAAAGTGCTTAGAGGCAAGAGAAAAATATTATCTTATACAGAAGAAGAGAGAGAGATACAAGCAGTGTATCAAGGTGCAAAAGCAGTAATTGCCACTTGGCTAGATGTAGAGTTTGAGAAGATAGGGCTTGTAAATATAGGCTTAAATACTTCTGAACACGAGATAGTCTCAAAGAGTAAAATATTAGCTAAAATCAAAGTATATTTAGCAGGAAGTATCGCTACAAAGATACACTATGATGAACAGTTTACCAATGCAAGTGAGGATATAGCACAGGCTAGAGAGATAGTAAGAAAAGTAATCTATGAGTATGGTATGAGTGAAAGTTTTATGGTATCTGCACAAGATGAAGCGAAACTTCTTACTCAATTGACAGAAGAGGTAAGCACACTTTTAGCCACACTAGATAAAGCACTCACAGAGGTAGCAAGACATCTTCTAGCCAATGAGAATATTAGTATAGAAGAGTGTAGAAATATATTAAGAAAAATATTTTGATATACTTCTCAGGCTTCTCTTTAGCAAACGAAGAGGAGCTATTTAGTTCATACTATAGTGATAATAATAATACCGTTGTAGGCTTTAGCTATGGAGGTCAGAGAGCGTTTGAGTACCTCTACCACTCCAAAATTCGTATAGATAGATTAATCCTAATCTCTCCTGCATTTTTTCAATCCAAAAAGCCCTCTTACATCCGTACACAATTACGATATTTTGAGACTAATCAAGAAGCTTATATTAATCAATTCCTCTCAAATAGCATTTATCCATCAAATGAAGATATATCACCCTTTTTATCAAATGGTACAAAAGAGCAACTAAGAGAACTTTTGGAGTATAAATGGGATAGAGAAAAGCTTCAAGAGGTAGTTGATAGAGGAGTTACAATAGAGGTTTTTTTGGGGCAAGAAGATAAGATTATCAACTCACAAGAGGTATTAGAATTTTTTACTCCTTATGCAACTATTTATCAGATAAAGGGTGTAGGACATATATTGAGGTAGTTTGAAAATATAGTTATGATATAATTCTCAAAATTTACGACATAGGATTTATAAATGAACTTAACACAAAGAAAAGCGTATTATAACCTCTGTAATCCTTATATAGAGAGTATTGATGATAAATACATTTTGGATATTGATGGCTTTGAAATAGATGGTAGAGCTTTAAATGTTCGTGGTGAAGAGCATTTGGCTGATGAGATAGTTACACAAATATCATGGAGTAATACGCCACAAAGTATCTATTTCACAGGATATTCAGGTAGTGGTAAAACTACTGAACTTAAAAGAGTAATGAATAGATTAGAAAGTTCAGAAGAGGGAAACCTCTTAGCTATATATATCAATATTATAGATTATGCTGATATAAACTCTCCTATTGATTTATCTGATATTCTTACTATTATTACATATAAAGTGATAGAAGGATTAGGAGTATATCAAGGTAAGAGTGAAGCAGATATATTTGGAGAAAATGATTACTTTGGGAGGCTTTGGCATTGGCTTAAAGATACAAATATCTCATTTGATACTTTTAATATAGATGTGGGTGGAGCAAGTATAGTAGCCAATATCAAAGAGACACCACAATTTAGAAAATTGGTAAAAGAGAGTATAAATGATAATTTTTCTAAATATAAAAGAGATATTTTTGAAGAGTTAAATAAGATAAATGAAGTGGTAAAAAGATATGAAAAAAATGGTATAAAAAAAGATGGTATAGTCGTAGTCATAGACCAACTAGAAAAAAATAGAGGTACAAGTGTAAATGTTGATGAGGTGAAAGAAGCTATTGAAAAGGTATTTGCTAATAGAGATAACTTAGCTTTACCTATAGATGTTATTTATACTATACCCTCTTATTTAAGTACCAAAAAGTCTGTGGGAGATATATCATTTTTACCAGTTGTTAAGGTAATCAATAGAGATGATACACCAAGTCAAGATGGTATAGAAGTTATGAAATCATTTATAGAAAAACGCATTCCCAAAGATGATTTAAAAGAGATTTTGGGAGATGATTATATCTCTAAATTAGAGTATATTATCAAAGCCACAGGTGGGTATCCTAGAGATTTACTAAAAATTATACAAGCTATTATCACAACCAAAAACTATCCTAACTCTATAGCAGACATAGATAAAGCACTCAAAAGTATAGACAATGATTTTCAAGAGTTTCTAATATCTCATCAAGAGTACAAAGATGAACTTATAGCAATTTATGAGAGCAAAGCACTTAGACATAATGAAGATATTATATATAATTTATTTAATGCTCATGCTATTTTTAGATATATGAATGGTGAATTATGGTTCAATACACATCCAAGTATAAATAAGCTTTTGGGGCTGAATATTGATGGCAATGGCACTAGATAAATACCAAAAAGATGAGTTTTGGAGTAAGCTTCAAAAAAATGAGGATTTAGATAAGATAATCACAGCTATCTCTTATAGTGATAACTCTGATGTAGAGATAATAGTCTCTTCCAATCCTCTACTATCCAAACTTACGATAGAGTATATCGACCAAATACTTACCTCTACAGATGAAAAAAGAGAGGTGGTTTATCTTATTCAAGAGTTCAAAGAGAGCCAAATGGTCTTAGATGAGTTACAAAAGTTTCTTTTTAATTATCAAAACAGTGGTAAAAAGAAGCTATTTATTTTGGATTTATCCTCTTTTGCTTCTTTGCATAGATTGGATATAGAAAAACTATTTAGCAAACTAAATGAACTACGAAATATTATCTTAGATACGCTAAATTCTCCTATACTCCTTATATTACCACAACAATATACTCAAAACTTTATGTTTATAGCTCCTGATTTTTGGAGTCTCAAAAAGTTTACAGCTACTATTGATGAGAGTTTGATAAATCAATTTGGAAGTGGTGCTTTAGCTCCACCTTATGACGAGGCTAAAGCCATCGTTTCCGATGAATTAAATAGTCTAATAGAAGATAGTATAAAGCTTAAAAAGAGTAAACAAACAGATAGTAATCTACGACTTTTAATGATTAAATATGCTGAACTAGGAGACTATTCCCAAGAAAATGGAGATTGGGATAATGCCCTTAAATATTACAAACTATCAGAGTCTATATCAAACAAAAGAGCAGATTCCATTGAAGCCAAAAGAGATGTTTCTGTTTCACTTGAAAAAATAGCCAATATATATCTACAAAAAGGTGAAGTGGA
>JASFZJ010000086.1:0-16456 GCA_045267865.1 Sulfurovum sp.
TTTTTTACTTACAGTATTTTTATATGTTAAATTTTCTTATATCTAAAACGTGGGGATGCTTTTGGTTGTAGTTTCTAAGGTTTTTCTACAGCCTAGTTTCAATAGTATATGCACCAAACCCACCTAATATAGCTAAAAGGATAACTAGCTCTTCTTTTTTGGCTATAATATCTATTCCTATAGAATAAAAATAAAAAGGTTGTCTTATGAGTGAATTGGAAAGGATTGAAGAGTTAGAGAAAGAGATTAGAAAATTAAAAGGTTTAAGTGAAGATGGTATTCCATCTTATAGTTTTGGGCAGATAAAACTTGAAGAGTTGGAGAGTTTGGTTGATATAAAAAAGTCTTTTGATGATGAGCCTTTTGAGGAGTGGTTGGATAATAATATTGATATATCTACTGAAAATATAGAATTTTTACAAAATCTGATTTCAAAATATGCTAAGTTTATGAAATCATATAATGAAGAGACATTAAAGGCAAATTTTATAATTCCTATCATCAATAGTATTGATTTTTTATCCAAGGATATGGAAATATCACCCTTTTATGAAAAAGTAATAACTTATAAAACTGATAAATTTATTTTGAATGGAGCAACTGATTTTCTCGTTTCAAGAGGTTTGGAGTATAGTAGAAAACCATATTTTTTTATACAAGAGTTTAAAAAAGGTAAGGTAAATTCAGACCCTGAACCACAACTTTTGGCAGAGCTTATAAGTGCTATTGAACTCAATTGTGAATTATCAATGAGAGGTGCTTATATAGTGGGTGAGAATTGGAATTTTGTTATTTTAGAAAAATTAGGAATGGATAAGTATAGGTATTTTGTATCACCCAACTTTGATAGTACCAAGATTGAGGATTTAAAAGGGATTTATAGAAACTTGATATTTGTAAAAAATGAGATAATTGAGAAAGTGAGAAGAGAGATATAGAAGAAAACTACTCCACCAAATATAGCTAAAAGGATAATGATGTTACACAAGAATATCCTCTTATCCAAAAGTAGAAGATTAAGTTTCCCTCGTTCAATAGCAGGAGCTATTGAACGCACTCAAATTTTTGAGTATATCTTATCCATATAATCATCTACCACCTTTCTGTTTTTCTTAAATTACAAATTTTAGGTATATTTATTATATTTAAAGCTATTATGATATAATAAATTTATCAAATTGAGCTTCATTATTTGGTTTTATGGTGGGTCTTTTTTTTCGCTCCCCAAATGAGAAAAAATCTATAATACATAAATTAAGGAATAAAAATGATAATCGGATTTGGAGCAAAAAATATCAAAGCGTGTAACATAGAAGAGCTTCTTGATATAAAACCAATTACTATTTTTATGGGAGAAAATTCATCAGGTAAAAGCTCTTTTCTACAAGCCTTATCACTTTTGAGTATGAATGAAATTTTGGGGAATGATATAAAACGAATTAAATATAATAATCCTTTTCATAAGCTGGGTAAAGTATATGAGTTCAAAAGTAAAGATAATCATGTATATTTATCCTTTAAATTTAAAGATAAACAAAAAAATATATATGATATTTCTTTCTTCTATAATAATGATATAAAATCAGATGATTATGGATACTTAAATAATATTATGATATATACTAAACATACCAAACAAAATTTAAGTATTGTATATGCAAAAGGTGATTACTTTATTTATTTAGATAGTTTGATAGGAGAAGATAATAAAAAATATTTTTCTAAAACTATATTAGATAATAGTACAAAAATTCTTTTTAAAACTGATTTTGATTCATTACAATTAGATTCTTATCCAAAAGAGATAGAAGATGAGATTATTAAACATATTGAAGCATTTAAAAAATTAGAAGAGTTGTTAAAAGATATATTTGAAATATTAAAAGATAATATATCATCTATCCAGCATATTAGTAGAGTAAAAGAGATTATTACTCATTATAATTATAGTAGTGATTATATTGGTTATAATGGAGAGAAATATAAAGATATTGCCAAAGATTTAGAGAATACGGTCTTTTTAGAAAAAGCGATAAAGAATATTTTTAATTATAACCTTGATAAAATAGATGAATTTGGAAACTGTTATTTAAATCAAAAAACTCAAGTACAAATATTTAAAAAGAGACAAGATAATAAATATTATTATTTTAAAAATTTAGGACTTTCAGAAAATCCTTTAAAAGTTAAAGAGATTGATAATAAGATATTTTTAATTAAAGAAGATGAAGAAATAGAATTATTAAAAGTTAATGAAGAGAGTAATTTAATCTCCTATAGCTATCATGAAGATATATCACTAGGACTTGATATGTTTGGTAGTTCTGTGAGTAATATCATTCCTGCTCTTACGCAATTTGCAAAAAATAGAGAAAATCCTGAAAAATATAATCTAACAATAATAGAAGAACCTGAAATTGGACTACATCCTCAAGCACAAGCTAAACTTGTGGAAACTCTTTTTGGTGAAGATGATTATTATAAAACACAAACTACAATCTTGGAAACACATAGTGAATATATTGTAAATAAACTTAGGTATTTGGTCTATAAAGGCAAAATAAAACCAGAAGAAGTGGTTATTTACTATAAGCAACAAGATAATGATGAGTTTATACAGATAAACATTGATAAATTTGGTCAATTTGATAGAGATTTTCCAAAAAACTTTTTTGATGTAACTCTTAATGAACTTTTGGAAATGAAAAGAGCAAAGAGAAAAAATGTTAGTTCTTGAAGATGATTTATTAGATGAGATGATAGCGTATGATTTGAAATCAAATTATGATAAAAATTTAGTATCTCAAATATTTAATCACTTTCAACCTTGTATTACATCAGAGTGGCAACTTGAAAATTTAGATTTTTTAGATGATGAAATTTTGAGAAAACTAGTAAATACTCCTTTGATAAATAGAATAGAAGAAGATTTAAATAGCTTTGACTCATTGGTTAAAGAGAGTATTTTAAAATTAATGCTAGTAACCTCAATAGATAAAACAAAAAAATTTAAACAAATAGATATTACAGAAAATAAAATTAGAAATATTTTTTCTCAAACTTACACAAAAAAAGATAAAAAGAGAGAAGATATTAGAATACATATCAAAGATTTATTAGCTGATAAAAAAGATATTAAAATTAAAGATAAATATTTTTTAAAAGAGTGGGAAAAGAATAGTAAGATTTTAGATGAGATTTTACCTCAAAATGGAAGTTTAGAAATTTTTGTAGATTTTAATAAAACAAATGATTTGAACTTCAAGTTAGCACAAGAAGAGCTACAAAAAATGAGAGAATTAATGAGTATTGATATAAAGGCATATCCAAGTAGTAATTTACACGATAGATATATTATCGCTGAGGATTTAGAAATTGTTTTAAGTAGTGGGTTTTCTAATCTTGCCAATTATGCAAAACAAGAGTTAACTTATATTGTGAGAATTAAAAATGAAAATCTCTTTTGATATTGATGATACTTTAATTTTATATAATAAAGGAGATTATGCATCAGATAGATTATTGAATGGAGAGTATCTAAGAGATGGAACGATATTTTTACTCAAAGAGTTAGCAAAAAAGCATGAGTTATGGATTTATACCTCATCATTTAGAACTCCTTTTTTACTTAAATTCTATTTTTGGCTTAAGGGGGTTAAGATAAAAAGAGTTATTAATCAAGATATTCATAATAAAATATTGAAAGAGTATAACTTCTCTACTGTGCCATCTAAACTTCCATCTCATTTTGATATAGATGTACATATTGATGACTCAGATGGAGTTGTGCAAGAGGGAGAGATATTTGGATTTAATGTTATTCAAGTTAGACCTAGTCAAGAAAATTGGAAAGAGATTATTTTGGATAGTATTGAAGTATTTTAAAAAAATTATGATAAAATTACAAAATATTTTAATAAAAAGGTTAATCATATGGTGATAATGATGGAATACCATGTGAAAGTCAATTTTAATCTATTGCATACGAGAGTTCATTGAGCCGACTATATGCATTCCAACCGAGGACGGATTGGAACGAGGGAAGAATATTTAAAAATAATGATGATAAAAGTTATATTGGTGAGAAATTAAATTTGGCTACAAATTCGATGATTAACTCTTATTTTTTCATAATTATTTCCCTTCTAATCAAACTTCCTATTAATATCTTCAAGTCGTTCAGGTGTCCCTATATCAAACCACTCACCACTATATAACTCTCCTGTCACCTTTTGGGTTTGCATCGCTTCTCGCAGTATGGGTGGTAATCCTCTTTTGCCATACTCTAAATCTCTAAAAAGTAGAGGTGAGTAGTATCCAATCCCTGCAAATGTATATCTTTTTTTATCTACTACAGAGTTATCAATCAAATCAAAATCTCCATTAATATTATGAGGAGGGTTTGGTATTAATATTAGATGAGCCAATTTGTCTTTTAGTAATCTAAAATTTTTGTCAAATTTATAGTCTGTCCAAATATCGCCATTAATAACTAAAAAAGGTTCATCTCCTAATAGTGATAACGCTTTAATAATACCTCCTGCACTCTCCAACGCTCCCTCTTGTTGTTCATCTGAATAGATAAGTTTCACTCCCCACAACTCACCATCACCCAAAGCTTTGGGTATCTGGTAACCTAAGTGAGCGATATTGATAATTATCTCTTTAAATCCTAAACTTGCAAGTCTCTCTATATGCCATACTATAAGTGGTTTATCTGCTACTTTTAATAAAGGTTTGGGTGTTGTGTTGGTGAGTGGGTGCATTCTTGTTCCTAGTCCTGCTGATAGTATCATTACTTTCATCTAAGTACCTCAACAAGTCCTTTGGTCTCTTCATACTTGATAGCTGTCTCTAAGATATATTTTTTGACTAATGGTATATCTTTGAGATAGTTATCTTTTTGGTCTCTAATATAAAGCCGTGCAAAGATACCCAACACTTTAATATGTCTTTGCAGTCCCATAAAATCAAACCACTTGATAAATATTGCATCATCTACTTTTATCTTTTTTTTATCTTTATAGTATAGTGCTAGTTTTTCTATCTCTATAGGGTCAAACTCTATATAAGCATCTTTAAGCAAGGAAACCAAATCATAAGTAATTGCACCCACTCGTGCATCTTGAAAGTCTATTACGGCTATATCATTATCAGGAGTAACCATAATATTACGAGAGTGAAAATCTCTATGGACAAATACGCCACTTGGTTGAGTGAGGACAATATCTGCTATATTATCTATAGTTTTTGATATGATAGATTTCTCATTTAGGTTCAAATCTTTTTTAAGATACCCTTCCAAATACCACTCCTGCATCAAGTCCATCTCCCAAATCAAAAACTCTCTATCATATAGAGGTATATCGGTTATATCAGCTTTCTGCATAGAGATAATCTCATCTATGGCTTTTTGGTAGAGTTCTTTATAGTTAGTGGTGTTTAAAATATCAAAATAGTGTTGAGAGCCTAAATCTTCTAATATAAGATAACCTTTCTCTAAATTTTGATGAATAATCTCTGGAATATGCACACCTGCGTTGGATAACCTAAGATTTATATCTATAAAAGGAGTAAGAGTCTCAATCTGTAGTGATGAGTCCATCAAAATAAAACTCTTCTTCTCTTTTATTACTCTATAATATTGACGAAAACTCGCATCACTTGAAGCTATCTCTATAGTATAATTACTCCACCCTATAGACTCTAGCCAACTATCTATCTCACTCTCACTCATATATTGCTCCTAATATACTATTTTTCTTAGCACCCGTCACGCTTTTTAGTTTTACTTTCTCTCTTCTTACTCTCTTATACCCAAGCCATGCAAAGGTCATCGCCTCTATCATATCGGCATTATCTACTATCTCTATCTGTGTATTAGGCAAAAGTGTATTTAGTCTCTCTACCAAAAAGCTATTTTTCGCTCCACCTCCACCGATAAAGAGCTTTTTTATATTAAATTTTTCTAACTCATCAGTTATTGTAATGGTTGTAAGCTCTAAAAGTGTTCGTTGTATATTCTCAGGGCTATACTCGTACTTGCTCGTATAACTTTTTATCCATTTTTTATTAAACTTCTCTCTGCCTGTACTTTTGGGGTACGATTGTGCAAAATATTCATCATTAAGCATACTTTCTAATAAAAAATAATCCAAATCTCCACTCTTTGCCCAATCACCATCTCTATCAAATTGTAAATTTCTATGAAGATTTATCCAAATATCCATTAAGACATTACCACACCCAGTATCATAGCCTATAAGCTTTTTATCAAGTATAGTAATATTTGCCATACCTCCAATATTGAGAAATGCCGATTTTTGACTATCCCCAAACAAGAATTTGTGAAAAGCAGGAGCAAAAGGAGCACCCTCACCACCAAGAGCCACATCTTTGCGTCTAAAGTCACTTACTACTTTTATACCAGTTGATGAGGTAATTATATTAGCATCACCTAGTTGCATTGTAAAGGGTGTTTTACCTGTGGGAGAGTGCCATACAGTCTGACCGTGTAAGCCTATAGCTTCTATCTGACTCTTTTTTACTTTTATCTCTCTCAAAAATGATTTAACACTCTTTGCAAATAGCACACCCAACTTATGGTCTATCTCACCTACTTTAGCTATTGTGATATGATTTTTGATAAGTTTTAGGATTTGTTTTTTAAGTTTCATAGGAAATGGATACTCTCTTGAAGCTACAAGTCTGCATTGCTGTTTATTGATACTACAAAGAGCTATATCTATCCCATCAAGTGAAGTTCCTGACATAATGCCTATATAGTAGCTAGTTTCTTCTATATTTACTATAAGGCTTTTTTTTCTCTTCAAGCTTCTTTCCTCCTCTTACACATCTAATAAAATTACTATAGTATTTAAAAAAATAGTCGCTATATCCATAGTTGAAATATACAAACCAAGCATAGTGAGTCATATAACTTCGTTTCTCTGGAGTCCAATCATAACTATTAGTCTCTTTGTTTACATCTCTAAGTAATTTAGGATCATTTTTTTTGCTATAATTGACTACACTTAATATATCTTCTTTCTTTGGGAGTCTCCAATCCTTAAAACCACCTAAGCGAAACTCTTCACATCTCTTTTTTGCACCCTCTATACTCTTAACTACTTTAGTAACAGGACTATCTTGCCACTGTAAAAGAGTTATCTTATCTGTGATTATATCCCCATCTTTTGTAAATCTAGAACCAAATAGAACATTTACTATTAACATAATAAAAATTACCTTTTTCATAATCTTCCCTAGTATTATTTTTATAAAAAATTAACTATAGTAATAATAACAAAATATAATATAAAAATCACAATATTTTAAATAATTAAGAGATTTTTTTATAAAAGTGAGACTTTCAGACCATTATGATAAAATAAGCTTTTAGAATACACAATTAAGGATAATATTTGCTTAGTACAGTAAATTTGACACAAAGATATGGTAAGAGAGTTCTTTTTGATAAAATTAATATGACATTAGATGTTGGTAAAAGATATGGACTTATTGGTGCAAATGGGGCTGGTAAATCAACTTTTCTAAAGATATTAGCAGGAGAATTAGAACAGAGTGATGGGGAAGTTCAGCTTCAACCTAATCTTAAATTGGGAGTATTGAGTCAAAATCAATACGCTTTTGAAGATTATACTTTGAGTGATGCTGTTTTGTATGGCAACAAAAAGCTATTTGATGCACAAAAAGAGAAAGAGAAGCTCTATATAGAAGGTGACTTTGAAGATGATGCTGTCAATAAGCGCCTAGGTGAACTAGAGATGATATGTGCAGATGAAGACCCTACTTATGAGTCTGATGTGAAGATAGAGAAGCTTCTAAGTGCTTTAGGGTTTCCTGTAAAAACTCATAGTGATTTGATGTCTTCGCTTACAGGTGGTGATAAATTTAAAATTTTACTAGCACAAGTTCTCTTTTTGAAACCAGATGTATTATTACTAGATGAGCCTACCAACAACCTTGATATGGAGACTATCTCATGGCTAGAGAATGAACTCAAACGCCACGATGGGACGCTTCTTGTCATCTCTCACGATAGACACTTTATCAATGGTGTTGTGACGCATATTCTTGACCTTGACTTTCAAAATATTAGAGAGTTTTCAGGTAACTATGATGAGTGGTATATCGCTGCAAACCTCATAGCTAAACAGGCTCAAACTGATAGAGATAAAGGTATGAAAGAGAAAGAAGAGCTAGAGAAGTTTATTACACGATTTAGTGCCAATGCTTCAAAAGCTAAACAAGCCACAAGTAGGCAAAAAAGACTTGATAAGCTTGATGTTCAAGAGATAAAGCTTTCAAGTAGAAGAGACCCATCTATAATGTTCCGTCCTCATAGAGATATAGGAAATGAAGTGCTTGAAGTTGAAAATTTATCAAAGAGTTATGATGGTAAGAAAGTTTTTGAAAATATTACTTTTCAGATAAATCCTGAGGATAAGATAGCTGTTATTGGTGCAAATGGTGTAGGTAAAACTACACTTATCAAGATACTTATGGGTGAGCTGGAGCCTGATAGTGGAACTTATAAATGGGGTGCGACTATAACAAGTAGCTACTTTCCTCAAAATAGTACAGATATTGTAGTAGGTCAAGATGAGTTACCTCAATGGATACAAGGCTTTGACCAGAAGTGGCATATTGATGATATTCGTAAGACTCTAGGGAGAATGTTATTCTCTGGTGAAGAGCAAAAAAAGCTAGTAGATAGCTGTTCTGGTGGAGAGAAACACCGTGTAATGTTAAGTAAAATTATGATGGATTCATCAAACTTTTTGGTTCTTGATGAGCCAAATAACCACCTTGATTTAGAGGCTATTGTATCTCTTGGTGAAGCACTACATGGCTACAAAGGTGGTGTAATATGTGTATCTCACGATAGAGAGCTTATTGATGCGTTTGCTAATCGTATTATAGAGATAAAAGAAGATGGCACTATAGTAGATTTTCATGGAGATTATGAGACATTTGTAGAGCAACACAGTTAATATTAAAAGGAGTAACTTTGAAGGGTAGTCAATTTTCAGTAAAAGTATATGAGACTGTAGTAGAGAATGAAGAGCAATTTATCGCTTTTTTTGATAGTAATTATACACTATTTAAAGACCATCTCATTAGTATTAGAGGCGTTTTAAGCAAAGAGATACGAGAGTATCTAAAAGAGAAAAATCTCAGCTATGTCCATAATAAAACTATTCCCAAAAGTCGCTTACGCAAAAATATAGAAGATGAGTTTAGTAAAGAGAGAGAAGAGATAGAAACCAAACACCAGCAGATGCAAGAAGAGATAGAGAGACTCTCTATCAGAGAAGAGACTCTCACCGTTCTTGATGGTATCGTGCGAAGTGGTAGAGAGATAAAGATAGATGGAGACTTGCTTTTGCTCAATCGTGTCAATAGTGGTGCGAGTATTGAGACAAGTGGAAACCTAATAATGACAGAAGTAGTAGAGGGAAATGTTCGTTGTAATGGCAGTTTTATGATGATAAGCCCATCACCCAAAGCAAATATAATATTTAATGGAATAGCAGTTGAGAGTGATTTATTAAAAGATAAACTAAATAAAATAGAATTAAAAAATCATAGAATAGAGATAACACCTGTACTCAAAAAGGAGACAAATTGGGTTTAGTAATAGCAGTAATTAGTGGAAAAGGTGGCGTTGGAAAAACAACAGCTACAGCAAATATAGGTTTAGGTATAGCACAAAATAATAAGAGATGTGTAGTAGTAGATTTTGATATAGGTCAGAGAAATTTAGATATGATTTTAGGATTAGAAAATCGTGTAGTATATGATTTGGTGCAAGTTATGGATAAAGAAGCGACACTAAGACAAGCACTCATTAGAAGTAAAGTCAATGAAAATATGTTCTTCCTCGCTGCATCACAAACCAAAGATAAAACAGTATTAACCTCTGAAAAGGTAGAAAAACTAGTATCTAATCTCAAAAAAGAGTTTGATTTTGTTATCCTTGATGCTCCTGCTGGAATAGAGAGTGGATATGAGCATACTATAGAGTTTGCTGATGTAGCTATAGTGATAGTTAATCCAGAAGTATCATCTATCCGTGATGCCGATAGAGCTATTGGGATACTAGACTCCAAATCTCAAAAAGTCAAAGAGGGTAATGAAGTAGGAAAATATCTTGTCATAAATCGTATAGTCCCTGCAATGGTTCAGAGTGGAGAGATGCTTAGAAGTGAAGATATTTTGGATATTTTAAGTATCAATCTTTTGGGTAAAGTACCAGAAGATAAAGGTGTAATTGATGCTTCAAATCAAGGACGACCTATCATCTTGGATGAGAAATCAAAAGCAGGACAAGCTTATAAACGCATAGCAAATCGTTTATGTGGTCAAGAAGTAGAGATGCTTGATATAGAGTCTGATGAAAAAGGAATTTTTCGTAAATTAGCAGGGATATTCAGCTAATGTTTGGATTTTTAAAAAAGACAAGGAGTGCGTCAGTCGCAAAGGATAGATTGACCATAGCCATAATGTCAGACAGAAACAAAATGCACTGTTATCCTTTTATGGATGAGATGAAAGCAGAGATTATAGCTGTTGTAAAGAGATACATCGGAGTAAGAGGTGTAGAGATACACAATGAGATAAATGGTGATGTAGAGGCTCTATCTATAGAGGTTGTTTTGGAGAAGTAGATTTGTGTATAGGTAAATTCAAATATACTATTGAGAAAAGTCCACAAAATAATATGAACCATTGTGAATGAGATAAATTCATTCTTAAAATAACACCCCCAAAGGCACAGCATATCTAAGATGCTCTGCATCTCCAAAAGAGAGTATCTCTTCTCCTCCATAAAATACTATACCTATTATCTCTTTGCTTGATTTATTTTGAAAGTCTATGATGTGTTTGAAGGCTTCTCTTTTGATTGTTTGTGAGGATTTTATCTCCATAGCAAAGATTTTATCTGCTTTTTGTACGATGAAATCTATCTCTTTTTTGTCGTTGGTTCTGTAATGGTATATTTGGGGTTGGTTGAGACTGTAGGAGATGTGTTTGAGTAGTTCGGCATAGACAAAAGTCTCTACTGCGTCGCCTTTGTGTGTGGAGTTGATAAGCTCATCGGCTGTTCTGATACCCAAAAGATGACAAAATACGCCACTATCTCGCATATAGAATTTGGAAGATTTGATAAATCGTTTGGATACATTGGAGCTAAACGGTTGTAAGAGTGATATTTGATATATCATCTCTAACATAGAGAGATAATTGTTTACCGTGGCTTCTGATAGGTTTGTATCGGAGGCTAGGCTTGATTTGTTGATGAGTCCACAGCTTCTAGGAGCGATAACATTATAGAAGCGTATAAAAGCAGAAATATCTCGTAATTCGCCTACATCTCTAATATCTCTTTCTACATAGGTACTAATATAGGCGTTAAACCACAAAGATTTTCCTCTACTAGAGTCTATTTTTAGGATTTCAGGGTATCCACCTTTGATAATAGCCGTAAGTATCTCATTATACGATATTTTAGTATTTGTCAAAGCACTTACCCCTTGTTCAAAAAGAATATCTATGATATTTTCTTCTGATTTATGGGCGATTTCTTTTTGTGAAAGTGTATGCATCTCTATCTCTATAAGCCTACCTGCCAAAGTATCTTTTGCTTTTTTCATATCAAGTACATTGGCAGAACCTGTAAGCAAAAAGCTACCATTTATTCTCTTTCTATCTACAGACATCTTCACACCCTCCAATACCTCTGGGACTTTTTGTATCTCATCTAGGGTGATAGGTTTGGGTAAGGATTCAATATATCCTTTGGGGTCGTTTAGTGCAGATTCTCTTTGAGATAAATCATCAAAAACCCTATATTCTTGACCCAATGAAAGGCAAAGTGTAGATTTACCTACTTGTCTAGCACCCGATAGCAGTACAACAGGTGATATTTGAAGTGCCTCTTTGAGTATATTATCTACTGACCTTTTGTACATAATTATCCTTTAGTAATGTAATTTAACTAAGTATAGCTAGTTTTTTTACATAAGTAAAGATTTTTAATTTAAATAGAAGTATGATATAATCATTAAATTACAAAAAGGTTCTTATTGGCAGATTATTTCAATAATGTGAAAGTCAATTTTAATCATATTTTCTCGTTTTCATGCTCTGAGAAAGTGAGAAGAGAGATATAGACGATAGTCGTATATCAAACCTCAACAATAAAGCTAAGAGATTAAATCCTCCTCAGCATCTATCACAACTTCCTCTTTTTGACACTTAGCTATGCTTACTACTTTGTCTTTTTTCTCTACATCTACTATCTTGACTCCTGATGTATTTCGTCCTGCTTTACGGATTGTCTCCATATCTACTCTTATCATCTTGCCTATACTTGTAAGACACATAAGGTCTTTGTCTTCTTCTACAAATACCACACCTACTACATCACCAGTCTTAGGTGTTAGCTTCATAGATATGACACCTTTCCCTGCTCTATTTTGTTCTCTATATTCACTAGCAGTCGTTCTTTTACCTAGACCTTTTTCACTCATCATCAATAGCTCATCATCTTCATTTTCTATGGTAGTAGCTCCACATACAAAGTCACCATCTATCTTGAATTTGATAGCTGTTACTCCTCTTGCTACTCTACCTATCTCTCGTGCATCTTCTACTTTGAACCTGATACATATACCTTTTTTGGTAGCTACAAATAGCCATTTGGTATCTGGCTTGACTATCTTAGCTTCTACTAGAGTATCATTTTCATCTAGGTTGATGGCTCTTACACCATTGCTTCTGATGTTTGAGTATTCTGATAGGTTTGTTCTCTTGACTATACCATTTCTAGTGAAGAATACAAGCCCTTTATCAGACTCGAAATCTGTAGTTGGGATTATAGCCATTATCTTCTCATCTGCTTGGAGATTGATTAGATTTACCACAGCCTTACCTTTGGCTGTTCTGCTTCCCTCTGGGATACGATATACTTTTAGCCAATATAGTTGTCCTCTATCTGTGACAAACATTAGCGTATCATGTGTACTAGAAGTAAAGAATTTCTCTATAAAGTCATCATCATAAGTGGTCACGGCTATCTTGCCTTTACCTCCTCTATGTTGCTTTTCATACGATTTAACTGGTACTCTCTTGATATATCCTCTATGCGTGATAGTCACTACCATTGGCTCATTTGGTATAAGGTCTTCTATATCTATATCATCATAATCATCTACTATCTCGGTTCGTCTTGGGAGAGAGTATTTATCTCCTATCTCTACAAGCTCTTCTCTGATTATGACATTAATTTTGTCTTCACTTTTGAGTATCGCTTCTAATTCGGCTATCACTTTGAGAAGTGCAACTAATTCACTCTCTATCTTCTCTATCTGAAGACCTGTAAGTCGTCCTAGTCTCATCTCCAAAATAGCTTTGACTTGGATGATAGATAGAGTAAATCTACTCATCAAATTCTCTCTAGCCTCTGTATCTTCTTTAGATGCTCTAATAATCTTGATAACCTCATCTATATTATCTATGGCTATTTTGAGACCCTCTAGTATATGAGCCCTAGACCTTGCTTTTTCTAGTTCAAATATAGTTCTTCTGATTACAACTGTTTTACGATGTTTCAAGAACAAATCAAACAGTTCAATCAGAGTAAATACCTTTGGCTCTTTATTGGCTATAGCCAACATTATGATACCAAATGTCACTTGCATCTGTGTACTCTTAAATAGGTTGTTTAGGACTATCTCACTCATAGCATCTCTTTTGAGTTCTATAACTACACGGATACCATCTCTATCTGACTCATCTCTTAGTTCAGATATACCCTCTACATGCTTATCTCTCACAAGACCTGCTATGTTTTCTATTAGTCTTGATTTATTTACCTGAAAAGGTAGCTCATCTATGACGATAACATCTTTGTTACCTTTTTGCTCTAGGTGAGTTTTGGCTCGGACTTTTATCCGTCCTCTACCTGTAGTATAAGCGTCTGTGATACCTTTTCGTCCAAAGATGATACCACCAGTTGGGAAATCAGGACCATGGACTATCTTAATCATATCCTCCACAGTTGAGGTAGGCATATCTATCCTCAACAGAAGTGCCTTGATAAGCTCTTCAAGTCTATGAGGAGGGATATTAGTAGCCATACCAACAGCGATACCACTAGAGCCGTTAAGTAATAAATTTGGTACACGAGAAGGCAATACACTAGGCTCACTCATAGAGTCATCATAGTTGGGAGTAAAATCCACTGTATCTTTATCCAAATCACTCAAAAGCTCTTCTGCGATTTTGGTCATTCTAGCTTCTGTATTATGATTTATCATACCATTTGCTACAAAAGAGTGACAATCACTATCTACTTTTATAGAATATACCACTTCCTTTTGACCAGTTGATTGACAACTATCCACAGATGCGTAATAGTAGTTGTTTTCTATATATTCCAAAAACTCTTGTCCAATAGAGATATTATTTATACTGCTCAATATCTTTTCTAAATTATTATCAATTCTCTCATATCTGTCTATATTGTGTCTCTTGATATAAGAGTTGTTTGTGATAGACCTGATATAATCACTAAGATAAGGGATATAATCTTTGGACAAAGAGCCTTGTTTCTCTTCTCTTCTAATCACTTCCTCTTCTACAACACGATTAAATCTCTCTTTTTTGTCTGCCACAAATCCAATATTTTGATAAAATTTATATATATTTCTAAAGTTACTCAAAAACACTTTTCTCTCATCTCTAGCTTTTGTTTTGGATATTTTGCCAACAATACCAAACTCCAAAAGTAATATCTGAATATCTTCTGTCAATTTTTGACTAATAGAAGAGTATTGAACAATCAAAGTATTTTTCTCCAATTTGGAAAATGAACCATCTCCCTCAAATAGATATTGCAAAAATACCTTTTGTGCCTCTTTTGGATAACTAAATATATGAGGTGGTACGATTTTGTCTTTTGATTTCAATCCAACCGTCTCTGTATAAATATCCAAATCCAATATTTTATCTCTATCTTTGGAGTGATTTAGCTGTACATCAAATTCATAAATCATTTTACCAGATTTCAGCTCTCGTTGATAACTATAATAGTGTTCACCTACCTCTTCTCTCCACGCATCTATAAAATCATCAAAATACTTTTTGTCTGTATTATTGAAGCCCATTCTATCTTTGCTAATAAAACCCTCTGATACCAAACAACCTGCGATAATCGCCAAATTATTCTCTTTTTGTGTAGCTTTTCTATCATCTATAGACTTTTCACTTCTATCAATAACTATTTTATCATCACTAGAGATAGCATCTAGCCTCTTCCACGCATATATAGGTTTGGCATTGTTATCTGTTGATATAGTCAATACAGGATGATTGGCACTACCACTAATACTATATCCCTCTTTGGTCTGAAGTTTATATATCTCATGCTCACCTGAATTGAAAAACTTAGAAGCACTATTTATACTCTTGCCCATAGACAAGACTTTGATACCTATATCATTATCACTATTCAAAGCAGAGTTATTTATCATCTTAGATATTTCCACTATACCATTGTCTGTTTTGACCTTAGTATCAGCAGTCACACAATATCTCATAGCCGCCGCATTATCACCATCAACAGACCCAAAGTTACCCTGACCATCTACCAATGGATACTGCATAGAGAAGTCTTGTGCCATACGAACAAGTGCGTCATATACCGAGCTATCGCCATGTGGATGGTATTTCCCTATGCAATCGCCCACTATCCTAGCCGACTTCTTATAAGGACTTCTATGGGATAGACTAAGGTCATTCATCGCATATAAAATCCTCCTATGAACAGGCTTTAGTCCATCTCTAGCATCAGGTAATGCTCTACCTATAATTACGCTCATTGAGTAATCAAGATAACTAGCTTTCATACTATCTTCTATCAATATATCTTTGGTATTCTCATCATTTTCAAGTAGGTTACTCATCAGTTTCCTTTGGGTTATAAATTAAATTTATTTTATCTTAAAGATGAGATGAAAGGGCTTAAAATCGCTATTAGATAGTATAAAATGGATTTTTGATTGTTTTTTGAAAAAATGGCTTGTTTTTTTGGATTTATTATTCCTATTTAGGATTTATCTGTTCTATATGGTCACCTTGTTGCATAATCACACTATATCCCTTTTTTAGCACTTGTGTCTGTAGATGTTTTGGAAATATCTTACCTGCTAACGCTCCGATAAGTTTGTAACCTTCATAATCCCTATGAAAATAGTAAAAATTTTCCATTATATTATCTAATTGGTCTATGCTTTTTTGACTCACTCTATTTTTGACCTCTACGATACCAATACTATTTCCATTTTCCAATAATATATCAATCTCTTGAGTACCACCTTTGACATTTCTTTTATCATTTTGATAGACAAAATCAAAGTTCACATTG
>JASFZJ010000087.1:0-16205 GCA_045267865.1 Sulfurovum sp.
GGGTTTTAAAATAAAAAAGTAATATGTAGTGCCTAGTTTTTTGACTGCAAACCCCTTGTGGTAGGGGTTTAAGTTTTCTTTAGGGCGAAGTCAGGAGAGCTTTCTCTTCTTCAACTAAGAGATAACGCCACTTACCGATTTCAAGGTCAAGTTTAAAACTCCCAATGCTCATTCGTTTCAACTCTAGCACCTTCAAAGGTGTCCCAAATTTGGGGTCTTTTAATGCTCCAAAAAGCCGACGAATATGCCGATTTTTCCCTTCATTAAGTTGCACCCTAAGCTTTGTTTTCGCCCCACCAAAGCCTATTTTCTCAACAACAAGAGCTTTGAGCAGACCGTGTTTACTCTCCACACCTCGCATAGCCTCTGCAATATGTTCATCTGTGACATGACCCCTCACCCAAATCTCATAAACCTTAATACACCCCTTAGGTTTGGTCAATTTATTCCCAATTTGTCCGTTAGTGGTAAAAAACAAAAGCCCCTTAGATTCCAAATCAAGCCGTCCAACAGGCATCCAACCATCTTCATATACCCAATCAGGCAAAAGCTCATAAACAGTTTTTCGCCCAAGCTCATCAGAGCGTGTAACCACATAACCTTTAGGTTTATGGAGTGCTAAGAGTTCTTTTGAATGGGTTGGAGTTTTATTCATTTGGTGTGTTCCTTTTGGTGATTTTGATGGTAGTATAGCCAATTCCTTTTATTTTTGTATTGTTTGACATATAGTTAAAATTACAGTATCATTATGTATATACCAAAAGGAGTCATTATGACCGTAGCTATAAAAAAATGGGGTAACTCTCTAGCATTACGCATACCCAAAGATATAGCCCAAACACTGCATATAGAAAATAATTCTACTTTAGAACTAAGTATCAAAGAGGGTGCATTAATCATAGAACCACAAAAAAGCACAGACCTTGAGAGTCTAGTTTCGCAAATAAATGACAAAAATTTACACAATGAAATCAATACTGGAAAGGCTGTGGGTAATGAAGAGTGGTAGCTACATACCAGATAGAGGCGACATAGTTTGGATAAATTTTACACCCCAAACAGGACACGAACAAAGAGGCAAACGCCCTGCACTCATACTCTCACCTAAAATATACAATGAAAAAACCTCACTATGTATCTGCCTACCCATTACTTCTAAGATAAAAGGCTATCCTTTTGAAGTAGCACTGCCCAAAGGATTGGAAGTAGCAGGTGTCATACTCTCAGACCAAATCAAAAGCTTAGACTTCGTCGCTAGAGAAATCTCATTTATAGATAAAGTACCTAATGAGGTGTTGGTTCAGGTACAGAAAAATGTTTTGGCTTTGGTTGGGTAGGTTAAACCATCCATCCACCATCCTCAAAAATAACCTTCTCATCTATCTCAAACAAAGTCGTATCTATCATCACATCAATATGAAACTTTCCACTATTTCTTTTCATTCCCTCTTTGGCATAGATACCATGTTTTGCACCCAACGAGAGGTGTATCCCACACATTCGTTCAAAAGTCCCCATATCAGAAACAGTTTTTTCTCTACTAAATGCACGGTTGAGTCCAAGCCCTAACTCTTGTACCCATACTACCGTCTCTTCTTCTTTTATCATCTCCAAAACAGCATCAAACTCTTCTGTGCTATTTTCAGTACCTACAAGTTGTCCATTTTCAATGATAATTGTAATCGGAGATGATGGGATATTTACTTTATAATTTATATCACCAAATGCGATAATATTGGTGCGTCCATTCAGAGATTTGAGCTTCTTTGCTTCTGTAAATACTTCTCCAATAGGAAATTGACCTCCTACATTTTTCATCTCTCTATAATCACCAATATTAATTTTGGGGTCTTCAAAACCACCACAAAAAATAAGCTTCTCATCTCCACTATGCACCACTGCACCCTCAGCATCACCGAGCATATCTTTCAAAGAATGCCCAGTATGGTGGAAATATTCTTTATCATAAGCCAAAGCATTTATATAGTTTTCTACTTCTTCCTCTTGTGTCATTCTGCCTAGATGAGGATGTTCTGCTACTTTTATCTTCTTTTTAAAGAGTTCAATTCTAATACGAAAAGCCGATAAACGAAAACTTCTTGATTGTACCAATGCCACAAAATCTCCACCTTGTAGAGCTTCAATCTGTGACATTATCTCATCAGTCTCCGTCTCGTGAAAATTGATAAATATACCCTTTGGCAAAGCTTTGCGATAGGCATCAGTGAGTAAAATAGAGAGAGGTGAGTTCAAATCATAAATAACCAAAGCCGTACTCGTATCATCGTGTAAAAAAACATCACGAAGCACATCAGTTAAATTTTGTGAAGCAGTTTGAAGTAGTGTTATTGACATTTAGGCTCTTTTGTTTGGATTTATTTTTTTATTTTACTTAGATTGTGCTTTGAGATAGGAGTTTTGGCTTGTGAAAATAGGTAAGTTCGTTTTCAAGCTATTTAATTAAAAAAGAATAGTTTAGCTATAATCCCTCTGCATAATTTGATAATGTTCACAAGGGTACTTCGGTACAAGGTGGGTGGGGCTTGGGACATCTCAAGAGAAAGAAGATGCCATGCATCTTTTTATCATTATCATTCTGCTTTTGATACTCCTCACTGCTAAGTGTTGGTAGTCCCAGGTAGTAGAACAAGAGAGATTGCGACTCTCTTGTTCTTGTGCAAAATTATAGCATATCTTTTTGGTTTTTCAAAATATTAAGTTTCTATTCTATTCATTTCATTTTATTATCAATCTATCTTGCTATACTCTTTAGCAATAAAGTAAAACCAATGGATAAGCCTATATGAGCCATACACAAAAACTACAGCAACTTCAAAAAGAAATTCAACTTATTTATAGCCGTAAGAAAAAGCAAAGATTAAAGCCTTATCAAAAAATTATGTTAGATTTTATCAATGGTGCAACCAAAAAAGCTATTTTTCAAATACAATCTCAAAAAGTGATTTTATTTATAGGAGATGAAAAAAAAGGTTTTATCCATATTTTAAAACACTACAAAGCCAATGACTTAGAGGCCCTTGATATATTAAATATTGCCGAAGTCATAGAAAGAGGTATGCTTTTAGCAAATGAGGGTGTGAGTAATGATGCAATGAAAGTTTATAGACACTTAAAAGGCATAAAAGATTTACGATTAATTCTAAAAAAGTCAAAAGAGGGAGATTGGATAGTAAGTTTTTATAAAAAAGGATAAATGAATTGGAGGTAAGACGAGTATAGTATTCAACCATCTAGGGCTTACTAAACGCTCTATATCGCTACCTTACCTCACGGAAATACAAATGAATTATATCAAAATTAGGCTGAATAAGTCAATACAAATTATCTTTCATTCCAACTCTCATATGAGTTCCACAGTTGGAGCTGTGGAACTAGCTAAACCAAACCTCTGTCTCTAAGTTCTAACCTTGCAGCATACGCTCTAACACCTGAACCAGTAGCATATTTTTTTAATTCGTTTTCACTCTTATTAACCATTTCTTCTTCTTGCATTTTTTTTGCTTTTATTTTTATTTCAGCTGATTTATCAGCCATTGAACCAGCAACATTTGCAGCACCCTTAGCGACTTTTGTTAAAGTGTCAAAAAAACCCATTAGTATTTCCTTTTATTTATATTTTGAGATTGAAGACCATTGGTCAAATGTAGTTGCTTTACATTGGGAACAATACCAATATCCAGGCTTTTTTTCATGCATTGTCCATTGACCACATTGGGGGCATTTTTTTCCTCTTGCCATATAATTTTCCTTTTTATGTATTATATACTTTCTTGTTCCAATCCGTCTTCGGTTGGAATACCTATAGTCGGCTCAATTAACTCTCATATGCATTCCCAAGCAGAAGCGATGGGAATGAGCTAAACCCTTTAAAACTAAATTACCACCCATATATTCACTATAGGGAATGGTTTAAATATTGTATCTATTCTAAACTTAAAATAAAATTTCACTATAGGGAATAGTATTTGAAGCATATAGAATTTACAGATAAAGAGGTTGTGAGTTCTTTTTGTAGGTCGGAGTGTCCTCACTCCGACAAATATTTATAATAAGATAGAACTTATGTCGGAGTCGGAGACTGCCGACCTACGCATCAATTATTTCCCAAACACCCTCTTAAATATCCCATCCACATTCTTTGTATAATAATCAAAATTAAAACACTCTCTAATCTGCTTCTCACTCAAAGATTCTCTTAATTCTTCATCGGCTAAGAGGTGTAACAGATAAAGTGATTCACCTTTTTTATTGGTCGTACCCTCTCCTGCTTGGATTTTTTCCCATACTTTCATGGCATTTCGTTGCACAATTCTATAGGCATCTTCTCTGCTTACGCCTTTGAGTGGGAGTTCTAAGAGGACGCGTTGGGAGAAGACTAATCCACCTGTGAGGTTTAGGTTTTTCATCATGTTCTTTGGCATGACTGTGAGGTTGGCGATGACATTGTTCATTCGGTGTAGCATGAAGTCTGTGGTGATGAATGCGTCAGGTAGCCAAAATCGCTCTGTTGAGGAGTGTGAAATGTCTCTTTCGTGCCATAATGCTACATTTTCCATCGCAGGGGTGACGCAGGTTCTGATGATACGGGCTAATCCTGTGATGTTTTCTGTGAGTATTGGGTTTCTTTTGTGTGGCATGGCTGATGAGCCTTTTTGACCTTTGGCGAAAAATTCTTCTGCTTCATAGACTTCTGTTCTTTGTAAGTGTCGCACTTGTACGGCAAATTTTTCTATACTTGAAGCCATGAGTGCTAAGGTTGTGGCAAGTCTTGCGTATCTGTCACGGTGTATGACTTGGTTTGAACAAGGTTCAGATTTTAATCCTAGCTCTTTCATAGCATACTCTTCTAGCTCTAATGGTGCGTGAGCGAAATTGCCCATTGCTCCAGAGATTTGACCTACGGCGATGACTTTTCTTGTTTGCTTTAAATTTTTGAGGTGTCTTCCCATCTCATCATACCACACAGCAAGAGTAAGACCAAAAGTAATCGGTTCTCCGTGGATACCGTGGCTTCTTCCTACCATCAGCGTCATCTTATGCTCTTTGGCTCGTTTTTTGATAGACTTCATTAGCATCTTGACATCTTTGATGATAATATCCATAGAATCTCTCATCTGAAGTGCCACACCAGTATCAACGGCATCTGAGCTTGTCATTCCATAGTGAAACCATCTTGATTCTTTGCCGAGGCTTTCGCTTACTGATGTTGTAAATGCGATTAAATCGTGTCTCGTTACGGCTTCTATCTCTTCTATTCTCTCTACTGAAAACGAAGCATTTTTAATAATCTTTTTGCAATCATCATCAGGGATAAGTCCTAGTTTGTTCCATGCTTTTACAGCTGACTTTTCTACTTTTAGCCATGCATCATATCTTGCCTCTTGTGTCCAATTTTTGGTCATCTCTTCTCTTGCGTATCTTTCTACCATATCAACATCCTAATCTATAATTTATGCTAAAATTCTACCTAAATATCAGTTATAAAGGGGTTAGCCAAATGCCATTTGTTAAAGAGAAGTTTATTGTTGAAGTTGAGACTATTGCGTTTTTGTATGTGATGCGTACGCTAGGTTTCACACAAGGTCAAGCCCAACGGCATATTGCCAAGGGGCGTTTGATTGTAGGTGGAGAGTCTATGACCCACACAGGTCAGCGTATTCAAGGAGAAGTTGTGATGGTCTTTTTTAGAGCTTCTGGACGAGGCAGGATACCTCTTTTCCAAAATAGAGATTTTATGATATTTGAAAAGCCCTCTGGCATACTTGTCCACCCAAATACGATGGCAACACCCTACTCTATGCTGGACGAAGTACGCACCCATGCAGGAGATAATGCCAACTCATGTCATCGTATTGATATGGAAACATCTGGATTACTTTTAGCATCAAAACATAAAAAAGCAGAAACTATACTTAAAGGACTTTTTCAAGATAGAAAAATAAAAAAATCTTACCTCGCTTGGATTGATGGAAAACTTACAGAACCATTTTCTAGTTTTGAGCCAATTAAAATAAATAATGACTACTCAAAATTCAAATATAAAGTCTATATTGACCCTCTTGGAAAACCATCTCATACTGACTTTTTACCTCTAAAATATGATGAAAATTTAGATGCCTCTTTGGTCGCTTGTTTCCCACACACAGGGCGAACACACCAGATAAGAGTACACTTGTTTCACGTGAAACGAGCTATTTTGGGAGACCCAATTTATGGTACTTCTTTTGAAACTGCTGATGATTATTTGGAAGGTAATTTGACACCCAAAGAGAAATTTATTAAGACAGGTGCTTCACGGCTTATGCTTCACGCTCACTCTTTGGAATTTGAGTTTGGAAATAGGTTTTATATAGAAAGTAGATATGATTTTGCAAAACAGATAGAGCTGATATGTCCAAAGAGTAAAAGAAGATTATAATTGAAAAATATTTAAAGATAACTAAAGATAATATATCTAAAACAATTATAACTATTAAAAAAAATTAGGTATGGATATTAAAGAGTAGGGTGCGTAATCACGCACCTTTGAAGATTAACTTTCTACTTAAACAAGTCAGACAATGCCGTTGTATCTGTTGTTTTTGGTGCTTCTGCTGTACCATTATCTTTTCTATCGGGTTGTCTTTGAGCTATACCCTCTACCTCATTTAGCTCTACTGTATATCCTGTTAGCATAGATGCTAAACGAATATTTATACCTGAACGACCTATCGCTTTTGCTTTTTGGTCAGCTGTGATATTTACTACTGCTTTTTTCTCATCTTTATCTACTTTAATACCTTGTATTATCGCAGGACTCAAAGACCTTGTAATAAATACTTCAGGGATTGGTGAATACTCTATACAGTCAATATTCTCTCCATCAAGCTCTTGACTAACTGCATTGATACGCACACCTTTTACTCCTACAGCTGCACCGATAGGGTCTATATTTAGGTGTTCAGTTGTAAGTGCTATTTTGGCTCTCTCTCCTGGTATTCTTGCTGATGCTATTATCTCTACAGCACCATCTGCTATCTCTGGAACTTCCAAAGCCATAAGTGATTCTAAAAATTTCGGTGATGTTCTTGTAAGTTCTAGGTACATTCCAAACTCTGGGTCAATATTTACAAATCTAAGCAGTGCACGAATGCTATCACCTCTTTTGTATTTCTCACCCTTTATTCGGTTTCTCATAGACAAAATCCCTTTAAGTTCACCAATCTCAATATGAGTATTATTCTCATTATCTATTCTGGTTACCTGACCGAGCATTACAGTCCCTACCTTTTCTCTATATTTTTCAAAAAGGTCTTGTTCTACTCGTCTTTGGATATGGTACTCTAGCTCTCTAAATAGATTGGCAGATGCTGTTCGTCCATAATCTTCTAATACTATCTCTTCTTTTAGTTGGTCACCAATTTCAAGTGAATCATCAAACTCTTTGGCTTCTGAGAGAGGGATAAAGCTATCAGACTCTACCATTCTTTTGTTGCCCTCTTTACCTACTTCGACCATAAGGTCTCTGCTATTATCACCTGTTACTGTGATTACTTTATGGATATTATAGGTTTTTGTATCATTATCTATATTTACCTCAAATGTATTGGTATGGCTTGTAAGTTTTTTGGCTGTATTTATCAACGCCTCTTTAAAAGCCGCTAAAGCATTCTCATTGCTAATACCCTTCTCGTGTGCGATAGCCTCTATTATGTCTAGTATTTTTTCCATAAGTATTTTCCTAATTAATGATTTTTTGATAATCTTTGAATATATCGCTACAAGAGGTAACGAAACAGTAGTAATGACATCTTGTTGGGATTGTTTTTTGTAGAAGCGTATTATATCTAATCAAAGCTTTACTAAAAATGAAGTATAATGATTAATTACGCGATTAACATATTATTAAAGGTGAATTATAGATGAAATTAAAACTTGCTAGAACGACACTAAAAGCAAAACCAAGAGTAGTTGAACTGAAAAAAATTGAAGAAGAGCTATCTAAAAAGTCTATATTCTATTTTGACAAGGACAACTCTCATAAAGAACTCAAGGCTCTTATTGAGTATTTTGAAGAGAAGGGCTTTTCTGTCTATATGCGTGAAGTGAAGTATGGATTAGATGACAATGAGTACATCTATGAAGTTCATATCATAGCTTAAAGAGATAATTTTGAGCAAAAAACTATTTATAGAGACACTTGGCTGTGCGATGAATGTCCGAGATAGTGAGCATATAATAGCCGAACTCAACAAAGAAGAGTCTTACACTCTCACCACAGAACTAAGTGATGCTGATTTGATTATCATTAATACTTGTTCTGTACGTGAAAAACCAGTAGCTAAACTATTTTCAGAAATAGGTGTATTCAATAAATACAAAAAAAGCTCTGCCAAAATTGGTGTAACAGGCTGTACTGCCTCCCATCTAGGTAAAGAGATAATCAGACGCGCACCTGCTGTGGATTTTGTATTGGGTGCTAGAAATATATCCAAAATTACACAAGTTATAAACAAAAGACACGCTGTAGAGGTAAATACAGAATTTGATGAGAGTAGTTATGACTTTGCAGAGTATCGCTCAAATAGATTTAAAGCGATGGTAAATATCTCTATAGGTTGTGATAAAGGGTGTACATTTTGTATCGTCCCTACCACAAGAGGTGATGAAATATCCATACCTCCATCGCTACTTATAAATGAGATTGCCAAAGCTGTAAATACTGGTGCAAAAGAGGTAATGCTTCTAGGTCAAAATGTCAATAACTACGGCAGAAGATTTAGTAGTAATGAAGATAGCTCAGACTTCACCCAACTTCTAAGAGATATATCCCAAATAGAGGGATTGGAGAGGATACGATTTACCTCACCACACCCTCTACACATGGATGATGAGTTTATAAAAGAGTTTGCCTCCAATCCAAAGATATGCAAACAGATACATGTACCATTACAGAGTGGCTCAACAGCCATACTCAAAGAGATGAAAAGAGGCTACACCAAAGAGAACTTCATTAATCGTTGCCATAAAATTCGTACTCTGTGTCCACAAGCTACAATATCTACAGATATTATAGTAGGCTTTCCCAACGAGAGCGATGAAGATTTTGAAGAGACTATGAGAGTGCTTGAAGAGGTGAGATTTGAACAGTTATTTTCATTTAAATACTCTCCTCGTCCACATACAGAAGCAGCAGAGTTTGCACATCAAATTGACCCTAAAGTAGCCCAAGAGAGATTAGTTAGACTCCAAGCAAGACACACAGAGATACTTGATGAGATAATGAATTCTCAAATGGGAGCTATCCACAATATCTATTTTGATGAACTCAAAAATAATGGTAGAGTAGCTGGTAGAAGTGATGATGGTAAGCTATTTTTTGTGAGAGGTAGCGAAGAGCTTCTTGGAGAGATACGAGCTGTAAAAGTAACCAAAACGACTCGTGGTGCATTAGATGGAGAGCTTATCTAAATTTGATGAAAAATATTATTAGAACTCTAGGACGATATATCGTCCCACCGATAGCCTATGTATTGATGCGTATAATATGGTTTACTCTATCCAAAAAATTTAACTTCATCACCCCTATTGCAGATGAGCAACATGTCTGTGTCTGTTGGCATGGTGAACTCCTAATGTCTCCTCAAGCCTACAGAAAAATCCACCCAAAACATCCTGCAAGTGCGATAGTATCATCTCATTTTGACGGCTCACTCATCGCGAGTACACTCAATCTACTAAAGATAAAACCACTCAGAGGGTCAAGTCGAAAAGGTGCATCAAAAGTATTACTTCAAGCATTTAGAAGTATCAAAAAAGGCGAAGAGGTACTTATAACTCCTGATGGTCCTAAAGGTCCTAGACACTCTATGAGTGATGGAGCGATAGGCATAGCCATCAAAAGTAAACTCCCAATATTTGTAATAAACTTCAAATCAGAGAGTTTTTGGCAACTCAAAAGCTGGGATAGATTTACCATACCCAAACCATTTAGTAAAATAGAGTTCTATATCCAAAGCATTAGCCTAGAGGGAATGGATTTAGAAAAGGCGAAAGAGTATCTCAAAGAGAAGATGTTGGAGCATACTATATTATGAAAAGAGCAATCAGATGAAAAAGAAATTTTTTGATTTTAGTGATAGTTTTTTGGATTATCTCTTTGAGATTAGAGGCTACTCTGATACCTCCATCATCACCTACGAGATAGCCATTCGCCAAATGTTAGAGGTGAGCCACATATATGAAGAAGATAATCGCACAATTTTTGATATAACTCCATTTAGATTTAATATAGTCTCCAACCACAAAAGAACCATAGCAAAAAAACTCTCAGCCATTCGCTCATTTATCAAATACCTAGAAGAGCAATGTAATTTTATCATCAAAGTCATAGGTGATGAGTCTATCAAAATCCCCCAAGGACTCCCCAAACCGATAGACGAGATATACATAGAAGAGGTACTCCAACATGTCACAATAGAGGAGCGACTTTTGATATTTATGCTCTATGGATTAGGTATCAGAATATCCGAACTAAGTAATTTAGAACTCAAAAATATAAAAGAGAAATGGGTCACAATAGCTGGCAAAGGTAAAAAGCAGAGAGAAGTCCCCCTATTGAGAGTAGTCCAAAAGCTAATAGAACTCTACATCAAAGAAGAAAATCCACAAAAATACCTCTTTGAAAAAGGTAAATCCCCACTAAACCAAGCCCAACTAAGATATAGACTAATGAAACCATTTAGAGCCTTAGGACTAAAAGCCACACCACACCAACTAAGACACTCATTTGCCTCTCACCTACTCAACAATGGTGCAAGAATATCAGATGTAAGTGAACTACTAGGACACGCCTCAATGGCAACCACACAAATATATAAACAAGTAGGTGACAAACGAAAAAAACAAGACTATATGAAAGCTCATCCATTAGCTGGGTTGTAGAGAAAGGAGTAGAGATGTTAAGTATAACTATGGAATAATCCAAGAGAGACCGTAAAAACGAAAAAGAAGTCTAATTAATCAAACCTATATTAGTAGGTTTGGTAAAACTTGTAACCATCTTGTAATAATTTACAGATAAAATAGAAAAAATAGAAAGAATAAAATCGTGAAAATAACTCCAAGTGTTATAGAAAAAAATAAAATAATACATTATAAACTAACTTTAAAAAACACATCAAATATAGAATCTATTGAACTCCTTTCAAGAGGTAACTATTATCATAAAGATACTCTAAAATATAAAATTCATAACAACACAATACTATTTTCATATAAAATGCTGGATATTGGTGAATTTGTTATAAAAGTAAACTTTACGTACAAAGAGTCAAAAATAGTTTGCCTATATTGTCTTGATGAAATTATGATTAAACTACGACCATTAAAGGGAGATTTGCATATGCACTCAATCTACTCAGATGGAAAAGCTACACCATTTGCTATGGTTTTGGCTTCACTTGAAAATGGTATGGATTTTATTAGTATTACAGACCATGATAGTTATGAAGGATCACTTAATGCAATAGAAAAAGCAAAAAAGAACAATATTGATATTTTAGTATTAGCAGGTGAAGAGGTAAGTGTTGGAGGTAAAAAAGATATGTTTATTTCGCAGGGAAATGGGCATATCTTATCCATAAATGCAAATAAATCTATAGAAAATCAAAGAAAAGATACCCAAAAATATGATAAAGAATTAGAAGATATTGTTAAATTACTAAAAAAAGAGAAGATTGATAAAAATATTGACCCTACTCATTATGCGAAAAATATATGGGTTATAAATAAGATAAAAGAAGCTAAAGGTATCTCTATATTAGCTCATCCAAATTGGGTATATAGAGATGGGAAATATCATCTTAATCAAGCTTTTTATAAAGAGATGTTAAAAAGTTCTCATCTTGATGGTGTTGAAGTTTTTGGAGAGGAAAAAATAAAAGAACATAATAATATGACACATTTAACAGCACTTCAAATAAAAAATAAACATAAATACTTAGCACCATTTGCAAACTCTGATGCTCACGATAGTGACCATGAGATAGGAGATAGATTTACAATACTTTTTGTAAAAGAAAAATCTACCATAAATATTATCACAGCTATAAAAAGTGGTCTTGCTTGTGCTATTTTTAAAAGAGAAAATAATGAACATCAATTTATAGGGAAAGATGAATTGGCTCAATATGTCTATTTTCTAATCAAAGAGTATTATCCTAAACATTCTAATTTAAAAAGTAGATTAGCCAAACTTTATATTGACCAACTTATAAATGATGAGAGTTTTGAGAAAAAGATTAATATGGTGAAGAAAAAATTAGAAAATTATACAAATAATTTTTATGGAGTAGAAAACTTATAATTTGGGTCAAGCATATTTTTATTAAAATAAGTTGCCCTCTCAAATTCTATCACATTAGTTCCTATATGAGGAACTAATGGAAATATCAAACTCAAATCTTTAACTATTGTTTTAGATAAATTTAGCTTCTGTTTGATAGTTCTACCTTCCATGATATTTGCAAACACATGAATAAAATCTTCTTTTTTATCTCCAGTAGTATAATCTTTAAAAGTATTTATTCTCACTTTTATATCATTTTTATGAAATAGTTTTGTAAAAACTGCTGATATATGAACTTGTTTTATTATCTCATCTTGTTTATATAATTTTAAAATATTTTCTGAACAATCTATTATAAAATGTGGCATAATTTTTTCCTAAATTTATTATTAATCAATAACTCTATATCCTCAACTCCAAAATCATCTTCTCAGACACATCTAAAGGATAAAACTTCACTCTCTTAGTTTGTGAATCTATAAGTTGGACTTTTTTATCTCCTTTTTGAGTTCTACAAATGCTTTATCTTGTGTGGGTAAAATTAGGTGATTATTGTAATCTTTGGCTTTTGATGTGAGTTTGATTACTCTTACTTTTTGGTTGGTGTTCCAAGATGGCATATCCACGAGTTTGGTCTCTATAAAGTCTAAATCTTTTACTAGAATACGAGTCTGTTTGGGCAAATATTGAGCTTGTGACATTGTTTTTCCTTGAAAAAAGAGAGAAACAATGCTATTTAAAGCTTTTTTAACTAAAGATTGTGTAGAATTATAGAAGCTTTAGCTAGAAGTAGGGTTGTTGGTTTTTGTCGGCTCTTTGACCCTACTTTGTTTCTCATCTTTTTTAATTCTCATATTGTATATCAAATCTCCTTAAAGAAAAATTAGTATTTATTTGTAATTTGTATAGCTCAAAACTCTACTCACCCCTAAAAAAATTTGGCTATAATCAACAGATGAAAAAAGACATCATAAGCAAAGAGATACTCAAGATAGAGAGCATAAAAACTACCTCAAAATGGTTTCTAGCTCCCAAATTGTATTTGGGAGCTTTAACCAATGCCAATGAATTAAGGAATTTATAGGTTAGGTATCACCCAACGAATTAAGCTTTTTGTGGTTTTTTTATTAAATCAAATATGATTAATTGTAGGGTGCTATTGCTATAGCACCCTACAGGATTTAGGCTTAATTCATTGGCATTGAACTTTAGACTCACAACTCCACCATCCAACTAAAAATTAGCCAAAAAAAAGGTAATTACTCAGCAAAGCTTATTTAAGAAGTTAGTTAGTTCCCACAATTTTGTGGGAATTTATACTTTAGGTCATCCCCAAAAATACCTATTTGAAAAAGGCAAATCTCCACTAAACCAAGCCCAACTAAGACACTCATTCGCCTCTCACCTCCTAAACAATGGTGCAAGAATATCCGATGTAAGCGAACTACTAGGAGACAAATCGAAGAAACAAGACTATATGAAAGCTCATCCATTGGCTGGGTTGTGTGATTTGAAAACTTCTATTGCTTTTAGAAGTTTTGTTTTAATTTGTTTATCTTTTATTGTTTTTATCCAGTCATCTAGTTTATTATAATCCCAATTCCATTTATATAACCCAATATTTTTATATTTACTCTTCCAACTCTCTATATTAGTTTCTTTATTATTTGCTACATCTTCAATAGTTTTCAACATCTCATACACCATAAAACTCTCTGTCTGATTAGAAAATAGTTCTATATATTTTTTCTCTAACATCTTATCTAATAGTTGATTTTGGATTAATTTTATTTCAAATAAACATACATAAGCCTCATCTTTTTTAGGATTTATCTCTAGCGATTTTTGATAAGCTTCTATAGATTTATTATAGTCTTTTAATTTAAAATAAGAATATCCTATATAATTATAATTAACCATAATTGATTTTTGATATACTTCTACGGCTTTCTTATATTTTTCTATTAGTTGTTCCTCTTTATATATAAAATAACACCAAATTAATCCAATAATAATTAATCCCATCACTATAGTAAAAATATTAGAAATAATAGTAAAAGATGTAGAAATTTTAGCTATATCATTTTTAGTTTCATTTCCTATACTCTTATTAAATAACTATTTTCTTCTATACTTAAATCATCTCTATTACTTGTCCATTTTTCAGCTTTCTTAAGTACCTCTCCTCTTAAGAGTGCTGATTTATCATAATCTAATTCTAACCATCTATTCAAATCCTGTATAAATAGTCTATCTACATTAGATAATTGCTCCTCCACCCAAGATTTATCAAACAACATCTTATAAATCTCATTATTATATACCAAATACCCATCTTCACTTTTTACAAGTCCTGAAAGCTTAAGGTATATTTGAGCCAAATCACTATCATTTGATATAACTTGTGAACTTAATATCTTTGAGATTAGATTAAGCATTTTTATATTATAGTTTTTATCACTTATTATTCTATTCTGAATATTACTAATATTTGTTTCTTTAAAACCATTTTGAATAAAAAGTTCATCTATAATCTTATCTATTGGATTAGTAGATATATACTCTAATATCTTTTGAGTAAGATATGGAGTACCATCTGTATAATCAAAAACTTTATCCAAAATCTCATTAGCTTCTATATTTTGATGTGTTAATCCATCTAATAATGGCGTTGATTCATCTCTATTTAATGGATTAAGCTTGATGCTATAAGCTATATTAAATGGTGTCCGACTAGAATCCCTCATTAAGTCTTCTGCTCTTGCTACTCCAAAGATAGCAAAGCTAAGACGGTTGTATTTACTATCTTCACTTCGCATATTATAAAATGTACGAATAACTGCAAAAAAATCATCTGTACTAAATATATTAATACCCAAAATAGAGTCAATTTCATCTATAAATATTACTATATTATTTGGACAGCTATCTAATATTTTATCTATAAGTCTAGCAAATCTATTAATGATAGTAAGTCTCTCTAAACTATCCCATAATTCAAGAAACTCATCTTCTTCCAAATCTAACTGCTCTAATATGGCAAAAACTAAAGAAAAATACCAAGTTTCTATTGTTATATCATTGACTCCAATATTTGTTATATCTATATTTACACATCTATATCCATCATTTGATAATCTATACGATATTTGAACTCTTAGAGATGATTTTCCTACTTGTCTAGCATTTAATACATAGCAATATTTAGACTCTTTAAGTGCATTATATAGATTTTCATCTGCTTCCCTTTTAATATAAGTTTTTGAATTTGCAGGTAATGAACCACCTGCTTTATAGAAATTATTGCTCATAATATTATTATCTCAACATCTGTAATATCTTGTAGCTTTTTAAAGCCTTTATCAAAAGTGATTAATTTGTGGCATTTATAATATTCACTAAATGCTAAATGAAATACATCAAAAGAGTGTCTATAAAAATCTTTTGTATCCATTATCTCTAATGCTCTTGAATATACGCTCTTGGATGGTTTGATAAATTTGGTTAAAAAATCAAGATATTTTTTTATCTCATCTTGTTCTTCATGATGCTTTTTAGATACAAAAGCATACTCATAGAGCTTTATTTCTGATGTTAATAGAGCATTGTTATTTAAAGCATCTTTTAATACATCAACAGATTGATTTTGCTGATTTACATCATCTACATTAGATAAAAATGCATAAAGATAAATATTGGTATCAAAGTATATCATCTGTCATCTCATCTGTATTTATAGCACTATTTTGAGTTAGAGTTAGGCTATCCAAAACATTAAATCCTACACATTAAATACTTAACCTACCTTACCAGACTAACTCTACAATCCAAATAAGTATGGTTTTATACTTTTGAT
>JASFZJ010000088.1:0-13299 GCA_045267865.1 Sulfurovum sp.
TTTATATGTATAGCTACTTGTTTTGGTTATTGGTTTAGGTTGTTGATAAGTATAAGTTCTCGTAGGTTTAGGTGTGGTAGTTGCTCTTTTATATGTATAAGTAGTAGGTTTGGTTATGGTTTTAGGTTGTTGATAAGTGTAAGTTCTCGTAGGTGTAGGAGTTGCTTTTTTATATGTATAGCTATTTGTTTTAGGTTGTTGATAAGTATATATATATGGTACGATAGTTTTGGAATTTTCTATTATAGGAATAGATATAATAGGGATTATAGTTTTTTGAACTGATTTTTCAGTCTCTTCTATATAAGGGTCTTGATAGACTATATCTTCTATTGGTGTATTATCTATCGTAGGGATAGATATAACAGGACTTATAGCTCTTTGAACTAATTTTTTATTATTTTTTTCTTGAGAATATGCACTCAACCCAATAATATATAAACCAAACAAAATAGAACTAATTATTTTTATATTTTTTGAAAAAATCACTTTCATAAATTTACCTTTTTATCTTATTTTAAGTATAGAGTAATAGCATATTATTATATAATAATACTATTACTAAAAATGCCTTATATTAAGGCTTATCCCACTTTTCCCAGTTTGCTTCTTCTAATAATTCAGGAAAGCCGTCTAATATCTCTTGTGGTTGGAAGTTTGGTTTGTAGGCAAATGCTTTGCATCCATCTACCCAATATCCTAGATATATCCACGGTAAGGAGAGTATTTTGGCTAGTTTAACTTGGTATAGAAGTGAATATGTCCCTAATGATAGATTGGCATAATCTGGGTCGTAATAGAAGTATATGGAGCTTATTCCATCATCTAATATATCTATCAAATCTACACCAATAAGTTTACCATCTTTGATATATAGCACCTCTTTACCAAACTCATAAGCACCATCGACAAAATTTTCGTGGTACTCTTTTTGGGAGATACTACGGTGTGACCAATTATCTTTTTTGTGTTTGAATGCATGGTACTTATTATATAAATCTATATGTGCTTGTGATAGTGATGGTTCTTGGACTATTATCTCTGTATCTTTATTTCTCTTAATAGATTTTTTTTGTGATTTTGTATATTGGTAGTTTGAAACATCTACTCTGATACTTTTGCACTCATTACATCCATTACATATAGGGTGAAAAAAGTATTTACCAAATCTTCTCCAACCTCTATGAATAACGGCTGTGGTAAACTTACTATTAGCTCTATTTACATATTTATAGTTCATACGGACTTTGTTATTGGGTATATATGCACAATCGTAATCAAGCATAGAAAAGTCTGTTGATGGTGGATTAAGTAGCTCTAATTCTTCATTCATAACCGAAATTATACCAAAATTATAGTAAAATATATCAAAAATTAGAGGTTAGAATGTTTATTTATCAACCAATGAGTGGTTATTGTTACAATAGTGACTCTATTTTTTTATATAATTTTATCTCTAGGTATAAAATTAGAGGCTCACTTCTTGATGTGGGTTGTGGTGTTGGGGTTATATCTCTACTTCTTAGTCGTGATTTTGATATAGATACAACTATTATTGATAAGCAAAAAGTTATGCTTGATTATGCTACTCATAATTATAAACTAAATCACCTCAAAGCTGAAAGTCATTTAGGTAATTTTGTGGAGTGGAATACGGATAAGAGGTTTGATTATATTGTCTCAAATCCTCCTTTTTATGACCCATCAGTACAACAGAGTCAAAACCAACATCTAAATATCGCTCGATATTCGCAACATCTACCAATAGAGAGTCTTATCAAAAAGGTGAAGAGCCTTTTGAAGCCTAGAGGTTATTTTATATTCTGTTATGATGCCAAACAGATAGCCGTTTTGTTGTATCATTTGCGAAGTTTTGGTATAACTGTGGAGAGGATTGAGTTTGTCTATTCTAAGATAGATAGAGATTCTAAATTGGTAATGATAGCTAGTAGAAATAACTCAAAGGCTATGACACAGATAGTGCCACCTTTTATTGTATTTGATGAAGATAATAACTATACGCCTAGAGCAAAAGAGGCACTTGATAGAGCCAATACCAATAGTATTAAGGGTGATTTTTAAAGGATGAATTTGGAATATATAGAGAAAGAGGGATACGATTATAAGTTTAACCCATCAGCTTGTGATGAGTGTGGAGGAGCGTGTTGTACTGGAAGTAGTGGTTATATATGGGCGAAGTATCAAGAGATAAAAGATATGGCGAAATTTATGGAATTAAGTGTTGAAAATTTTGCTACAATATATCTAAAGAAAGTCAAACATAGATACTCGCTGATAGAGAAGAGGCTATCGCCTGAAAATTATGCTTGTATATTTTTTAATGAGACAAAAAAACAGTGTAGCATATATCCTGTGCGACCTTTGCAGTGTCGTACATTCCCATTTTGGGAGCAGTTTAAAAATGATGAAGATGAGGTAAAAGAAGAATGTATAGGAATAGTATAGTTTTAATAGTGTTTATGCTCTCTTTTGTGATGAGTAGTGGTTATGGGGGTAAGAAGAAGATGAGTGATGATGAGCTAATTATGAGAGGACTGTTGTATGATGAATATCAGTCGTATGAAGATAGCTATCAGATATATAAACTTCTTTATGAGAGAACAGGAGCAAAGGCTTATCTATTTAAAGAGGTTAGTTCTGCTTTGATGGTACGAAATCATATCTTAAGTAGTATCAAAAAGCTTAAAAAGTGGGAGAAAAAAAATCCAAATAGATTAGATGTAAAGAGGCTACTTATTCCTTTGTATCTAACTATCAGACAAGTGACTAATGCCACAAGAGAGGCAAAAGCACTACTAACACTCTCAGGAGAGCTGATGGATTTGGATTTGGCATCTAATGCTTTTTTTTACTCTGGAAATTTCAAAAAAGCTCTTGTGCTTTTGGACGAAATTTATCATATAGTTCCCAAAGAGGAGATACTTCTTCGTATGGTTGAGATTATGGATGAGTTTACTAATGAGAGAAAAAGAGCTATAGGGCTATTGGAATCACATAGTCGTATGAATATAGTCACCAAAGATGTATATATAAAGCTCTTGACACTATATCAAAAGAGTAAAGATATAACTGGAATATTGGAGACATATAAATCTTTATATAGACAAGATAGCAGTGAAGAGTATCTTAGTAAAATTATAGATGTCTATCTTTATCAAAAAAATAGAGATGGTGCTATAGAATTTTTGGAGACAAATCATATAAAAAATACTCTACTCTATGAGCTATATAAGAGCAAAAAATATTTTACCAAAGCTCTATATCTGTTAGATATTCTCTACAATAAAGATAAAAATCCAAAATGGTTGGCAGAAAAAGCTGTAGTTATTTTTGAGAGTGCAGAAGATAAAGATAATCAAAATGTTATAGATAGTGTAATAGCTCTTTTTGAGAGGGCTATACAAGAGGGAAATGATGATAGTATTTATTTAAACTATTATGGATATACACTTGTCGATAAAAGTGTAGATATAGAAAGAGGAATAGTTATGATAGAAAAGGCTCTAGTGCAACAGCCAGATAATACATACTATCTTGACTCTCTTGCATGGGGATACTATAAAGATGGTAAGTGTAAAAAAGCGTACGATACGATGAGGAGAGTAGTAGATGAAGAGGGGTTAGAACAAAATGAGATTTTAAAACATTGGCGTTTTATAAAAGAGTGTAAATAGTTAGCTTGATTTATGCCAAACAAAATAGTAAAAGCGTTATAATTATATGATTAAAAAATATTAAGGAATTGGATGAACCGTTGTACAGAGATAAAAGCACATATAAGAATGGAAGAGAGATATGAGGGATTGAGTCTTATCTTTGGAGACAATGCTAAATTGAAAGAGGATATACTCAAAGCAATTGATGAGGTAAAGGCAGAGACAGGACAGACTCCATTTATATTTGATAAAATCTCAAATGATAGACCAGATATTCAGTCTATATATTTGGAATTTCATGATGATATACATAGAGAAGGTGGTGAGTTTTTTACAAAAATACTCAAAAAACTAGACATAGATAAATGTGAAAAGGATATATAAAAGATGAAAAAATTACTAATAGGTTTACTATTTATAGGACTAAGTGTACAGCTTCAAGCTAAAGATATTATCGTGGTACTCGAGACAACAGCAGGGAAAATAGAGCTTAAACTCTACCCAAAAGTAGCACCTCTTGCAGTAGAGAACTTTACTACTCATGTAAAAAATGGATATTACAATGGACTTATTTTTCATAGAGTAATAAAAAGATTTATGCTTCAAGGTGGAGACCCAACAGGTACAGGAATGGGTGGAGAGTCTATATGGAAAAAACCATTTAAAGATGAGTATGCTTCCAATGTAGGATTTGATAGACCATTTATATTGGCTATGGCAAATAGTGGACCCAAAACAAATGGAAGTCAGTTTTTTATCACTACAGCACAGACTCCATGGTTAAATGGTAAACATACTATATTTGGTGAAGTGGTTAAAGGAAAAAATATAGTAAAGAAGATAGAGAATGTAACTGTTTCAAAAGGTTCAAATAGACCTCTATTTGACCAAATTATCAAAAAAGCGTATATTAAAAAATAGATGGATTTAGATAAATTAAGAATTGAACGCAAAAAATGGCTCACTTGGAAAAATATCGCCCCTTATCAAGAGGCGATAGCAAATTTAAGAGAGTATGAAGATTTAGAAGTTAAACTTAGCGATAGGGTAGGGGTAGAGATACCTCACCTAAGCGATGAAGAGACCAAACAGATAAAAGATACAGCATTACTTATGAAGCCGTGGAGAAAAGGTCCTTTTGAATTAAATGAACTCTTTATAGACTCCGAATGGCAAAGTCAAATCAAATATAATCTCCTAGAACCTCATTTTAACCTCAAAGATAAAATAGTTGGTGATATAGGTTGTAATAATGGCTATTATCTATTTAGAATGATTACTCACAAACCCAAAAAACTTATAGGATTTGACCCCTCTGCTATATATTACTCTCAATTTTTGTTTATAAATCACTTTATCAAGAGTGATATAGTTTATGAGCTTTTGGGAGTTGAACATGTAGAGTTTTATGAGCATAAGTTTGATATTCTATTTTGTTTGGGAGTTTTGTATCATCGTTCCGACCCTGTGGCTATGTTGAAGTCTCTCTATAAGGGATTAGAAAAAGGTGGAGAGCTTATACTTGATACCTTTATCATAGATGGTGAGGGTGAGATATGCCTAACCCCAAGAGATAGATACTCCAAAATCCCAAATATCTACTTTATCCCTACAGTTAAGGCTCTTACCAATTGGTGTCATCGAGCAGGATTTAAGAGTGTAGAGGTGTTGGAAATTATGAAAACAGAGCATAATGAACAGAGAAAAACTGAGTGGATAGATACACAAAGTCTTGAAGATTTCTTAGACCCAGAAGATGAGACAAAAACAGTTGAAGGGTATCCAGCACCCAAGAGAGTTTATATAAAAGCACTAAAATCTCTATAAAATAGCTTTAAATGGGTTATTTTATTTTTAAACAAGGTACATTTAGCTATAAATACACTAATAAAAGTTAAAAATGGACAAAATTTAAGTTTTGCCTACTTTATATTGATTGGAAAATAAATGAGAATATTAACTGTCGGCTTCAATGATGAATATGTAAAAGAGTTAGAAGAAGAGTTATATAAATATTTTATATGTATTGTAGATAATGCAAAAGATATGTATGATGCGACTAATTTTACAGATTTTCGCCACTATGAGCTTGTAATTATAGTAGATGAGGGAATTAAATTCTCAATGGAGCGTTATGTAAATGAGGTCAAAAAGAAAAAAAGTGAAACTAAAATAATGATATTGACCTCCAATGTCCAAGCACAGTCAGGCTTTTTTGATTTGGGTGTAGATGATGTTATCTGTGATCATTGTGAACATCCTGACCTTATAGCTGCACGAGTTTTGGCAAATATGAGACATCTTTTTGGTACAGAGGTCAATATAGATAAACTTGTCATTGATATAGCTAATAAGAAGATAGAGTATGATGATAAGATAGTCTCTCTAAATGGTAAAACATTTGATATACTTGCTTATTTAGCACTGCGAAAGCAGAGAGTCTTTTCCAAAGATGAGATTATAAATGCACTTTGGGAAGAGCCTGAGTATGTGAGTGATAATACCGTTGAAGTGGCTATCAATCAGATTAGAAAAAGACTCAAAAGTATTTTAGGTTTTCAAGTTATACACACAGTAAGAAGACGAGGTTATAAGTTCTCTTATTAGCAAAATCGGAAGTGAAGCTTTAGCTTCGCCTAAATATATTCTATACTCATAGGAAAAAAATCATGAAAAAAACAATACTAATAAGCACTCTTTTTATCTCTTTTATTTGGGGAAACAATACGCAAATAGCCATAGATAACTGTCCTATCTATAATAATATGAAACATAGTAAAAATAGTGGTAATCAAAGTCTCAAAATTGGCTCATCGTATAGAGTAATTGATGAGAAGAGAGGACAATATTATATAAGTATTAAAGGTATGGCTGTGCCTAATCGTTGGGTAGATAAGAGCTGTTTTGATAAAAATAAACCTAAAATAGAGAAAAAAGTAAAAATAGTTGAGAAAAAAGAGATAGTAAAAAAAGAGATAAAAACTACCTCTAAATCTCAAAATATGCTTCTTGCTCTTAGTTGGCAAAATGCTTTTTGTGAGAGTCGTAGATATGTCAAAGAGTGTAAAACTCATCGTAAAAGATACACAGATATAAGATTTGGACTCCACGGACTATGGCCACAACCTAGAGAAAATATCTATTGTGGTGTTTCACGAGATGATAAAAACTTCGATAAAAGTAGTAAATGGAATAAACTACAAGCACTATATCTTGATAAGAGTACAAGAAAAGAGCTTTTGGAAGTTATGCCAGGGTCTGCTTCATATCTACACAGACACGAGTGGATAAAACACGGCACTTGTGCCAATATGGATGAAGATGAGTATTATAGCCAAGCTATAGCACTTACAAAAGAGTTTAATAGTGCCAAAATAGGTCAATTTTTTAGTAAAAATATAGGTAAAAAAGTAACTCTTCAACAAGTTAAATTTAAGATGAACGAGAGCTTTGGACGAGGTGCAGGTAATAAAGTTGAACTTCGTTGTAAAAAAGGGCTAATTACAGAAATTTGGCTTAATTTAGGTGGTGGTGATAATATGACCTCTCGTCTTAAGAGTGCTAAAAGTGTAAGAAGTAGATGTAAGAGTGGTATTATAGATAGAGTAGGGTTTTAAGACCCTCCATCTCCTTCTTGACTGTACTCTATATCATACCTATTATCATCTATAATCGTTTTGAGATTTGAGAGATATTTTGCCATTGCTTTTGTCTGATTTTCATCTAGTGATTTGGCAAAAGATATCATAATAGAGCCAAAAGCTGTTCTTGTTTTTCCATTTTGTAAATCTTTTAATCTTCTTAATAACTTTGCTTCTGGGACTCCTTGGAGTTTGGGAGATGCACCCATTCCCTCTGCATATATTCCATGACAAGAGTTGCAACCATTTTTGAGATATATGGTCTCTATCTCTTCTGCATGAGTAAATAGTGACAAAATAGTAAACATTAATAAAATTTTCATAGATATTCCTTTTATATGATAAATATAAATGATATTTTAACTAAAAAAGGTGTATAAATAAGTAAAAAGATTAGATAAGGGATTTTAATGTTGATAAGCATGAAGAAAATCATTAATGGACTACTACTTTATTCTATTATTTGTAGTGTTTCATTTGCGATGGAGATTAAAGATTTAGCACAAGCTGTTGATGTAGCAGGTAAGCAGAGAATGTTTACTCAAAGAATGTTAAAGAATTATGCGATGATTGGTATGGAAAATCACTTTGGTAATCCAACTAAAGACTTGAACTTTATTATGGTTGAGTTTGAAGACCATTTGAACTCTTTGATAGAGTTTAATTCAGAAGAAGAGACAAAGGTTAGTCTTGATAAAGTTACAGAGCTATGGCTTCCTATAAAAGCCTCACTTAAAGAGCTTCCTACCAAAGATAATATAGGTGATACACAAGAGGCATTAGAAGCATTACTAAAAGGGGCTAATACGGCTACGCATCTTTTTGCTAAACAGACGGGTAAAGTTTCAGGTAAGATTATTAATATATCAGGACGACAGAGGATGTTGTCTCAGAGAATGGCAAGTCTATATATGCTCAAAGTTTGGGGTATTAATGACCCTAAGTTTTCAGAGAAGATGAATGGGGCGTTGAAATTATTTAAAACTTCAGCTAAAGAATTAATGGCATCTGATATGAATACAGTAGCTATTACAGAGTTATTGAAAATCTCGTATAAACACTTTATGTTTTTTGAAATTATGAATAAATCTAGCAAAAAGTTTATCCCAACACTTATATATAAAAAATCAAATCAGATTTTGAAAGCTATGAATACTGTAACAGGGTTATATGTAGTTGAAGATAATAAATAGGTAGTATAAGGAGTAAAATTCATTATAATTGATATAATGAATTTAGAAGCATATAATGGAGGAGAATAGATAGATGAAAATGTTTAATAGAATGGTAGGTAGAGGATTATTGTCGATATATATACTATCCCAAGTATCTTTTGCAAATAGTAATTATGATACTATAAAGTTGATAGATATAGCAGGTAGCCAGATGAGACTATCACAGCAGATAGCCAAAGATTACCTATATTCAGGTAAAAATATATCAAAAGATAAAGCTAATAAAGAGATGAAGAGAGCTATGATTGAGATTGTAGAGTCTCATAAGATACTTCTAAAGTTTATTAAAGACCCTGATATAAAAAATCTTCTTACTTTTGTTGAGATGAGTACAGATGACCTCAAAGATACAGCAAGTGAGCCTTTTAGTATTGATAATGCACAGCTTATTATAGATTTGGGTGAGTCTATGCTAGAGGGTAGTGAGTATATTATCAATTCACTCAAAGAGAGTGCCAAGGTAAATAAGTCTAAGATTGTTGAAATATCTTCTCGTCAGAGTATGCTTAGTCAGAGGATTGCAAAATACTATATAGCTTATCAATCAGGTATTCAAGATAGAAATACAGTTGCTCAGATGAAAGATGCTGTGAAAATGTTTACTCAGTCTCATAATGTTCTTCTCCAAAATAAGCTAAATACACCAGCTATAAATAAAAAGTTAAATCAGATAGATAGATTGTGGAAGATTGTATATAAATTTTACCTCAATATAGAAAAAGGTGGTTTGCCACTTATTGTATTTAAGACAACAAATGATATTACAGATAAGATGGGTAGTATTACCAAACTATATGTACAATTTTATAAATAAAAGGTGAAAGAAATGAAAAAAATAATTTATATACTTCTTGTTGTCTCTTCTTTATTGAGCATCTCACAAGCAACTACATTAGGTGATGCTAAGATTATTGAAGCATCAGAGAATATTAGGTATCTTAGTCAAATAATGGCAAAAAATTATATATTTTATTATCTTTATCCACAAAAAAAGAAGATGGTAGATATACTCAATCAATCAATTGAGAAGCTAAATGATAACTTTAGGATGATTGCTAAAACAAGTAAAGATAGTGATACTAAAGATATATTGGAGTTTTTAGCTTATAGTAAAGAGCAGATAAAAGAGATTTTAGATAAATCACCAGATGATGAGACAACAGCTTTGATGTTGGACTATAGTGAGACTATTGTTGAGGGGGCTGACTCTATCTCTAATAGTTATATTTATAAGTTTTCCAAAGAGGAGGATATGTTGATGCTAACAAAGAAAGTTATATATCTACTACAGAGAGTTACAAAGTACTATATGGCTGTAAATAGTGGTTTTGATAATATCACAAATAAAGAGCAATTAGAAGGTACAATTTATAAATTAGATGAAAATATAGCTACTATTAATAAGTATAAATATCCAAAAATATTACAAAAAGAGATAGATAATATGAATATATCTTGGAGAGAAAATAGAACTTTTTTGAGTAAATCAAAAAATTTATTTATACCTGTTATTATGTTTGTTTCTATATCCTATTTAGAGAATATCGTAAATAAATTATCACTACATCATAGTAAAAATCAGTAAAAGGAAGTGCAGATGAAAATTATAAATAATAAGAATATTTTTAGACTTCTAATACCAATAGTAGCATTGGTATTGTTGATATCGGCTTATTTTGTATATAATGCATATAGTAAATATGTATCAATAGAGAGTAGTACACGAAATATTGACTATATGAAGAAGATAGAAGATACAGTAGATAGCATACAAGATGATAGTATATCAAGTGCTTTATATATGGGGACAAAAGGTAAAATTGGTTTTGATAGAGTAAAAAAATCAAGAATTAAAACAAAAGAGGCATTAGCTGATTTAACTAAATTCATACAAGAGAATCCATCTTATATGGAAGATAATAAAGTAATAGAGGATATAAATAAAGATTTATTGTATCTATATACAAAGGTAGATACAATAAGTTCAGACTACTCTGATATTTTTGTAAAGCTTTATAGTTATAGAATTTTTACTTCATTTGCAAATATTTTAAAGAGAGTTAGTGAACATGACCTCTCTAAAGAGATAGAGCATTATCTTAGGACATATACTGATTTTAGTGTTTTAAAAGAGAATGTATCACTAGAGAGTAGAGGTATATCTTTTGTAATTAGTGGTGCAAAGAGTATGACGGACAAAGATTTACTCCTTTGGGATACTCTTTTGGGAGAAAATACACTCCCTAATCTTGATATACTAAATAACAAGTTGATAGTTACAGAACTTAATGCTATATTTACAGCAGAAGAGTTTGAGAAGGTAGGAGAAAAAGAGAGAGCATTGATTTTATATGGAGCTACTCAAGGAGAGTATATAGTTTCTCAAAAAGATTGGTATGCTAAAACTAAGAAGAAAATAAAGTATATTAAATTAGGACAGAGGTTAATTGTAGCTAGTATTCATAAATATACACAAGAGCATGTAGCTCAAGCTAAAAAAGTAGTTGTTGAGTATAGTGTAGTATTCTTCTTAACACTACTACTTCTATTGGTACTTCTATTTATCTATTATAATATGACAAAAGATAAAAAGCTTCTTGATGATACCCTTAAAGATATTGAGAGTGTTCTTAACTTTGAACAGCAACGAGAGCTAAAGTTTCTTATTAACAATAGAGAGATAAATCAGATATATAAGTTCCTAGCAGATACAATCAAAGAGGCAAACCAAGCAAAAGACCTCTTTTTGGCTAATATGTCTCATGAGATTAGGACACCACTTAATGGTATTGTTGGATTTACACAATTACTTAAATCTACTTCCACCTCAGATGAGCAAGAGGAATTTATCACTGTTATTGAGACTAGTTCTGATAATCTACTTACTATTGTAAATGATATTCTAGACCTCTCCAAAATCAAAGCAGATAAGATTGAGCTTGAAAATATTCCATTTGATCCTGTTGAAAAATTTGAGTCAGCAGTTGAGTCTTATGCTGCAAGAGCAGCAGAGAAGAGTATCAAATTTGCTATCTTTATCGACCCAACATTACCAATGAGTATCAAGGGAGATTCAACCAAAATATCTCAAATTATTGTAAATCTTATTAGTAATGCCTTGAAGTTTACAAGTGAAGAGGGTAGGGTGGATGTTCTTATTGCTAAAGTAGGAGATAGTACCACAGATACTACAGTTAAATTTGCTGTAACCGATTCAGGTATAGGTATTAGTGAATCACAACAAGAGAAGATATTTGATGCCTTCTCACAAGCAGATGTTAGTACAAGTAGGAAATTTGGTGGTACAGGACTAGGATTGGCTATATCTTCTAAATTAGTAACCTTTATGGGTGGTAAATTAGAGATAGAGAGTGAAGAGGGTAGGGGTTCAACATTCTTCTTTACCTTGAAGTTTGATAAGATAGATGATATGGAGGAGAGAGTATATCCTGATATGTCAGATATTACGGTAGCTTATGTACTGCCTCATATAGATAGTCACTCAGAAAACAATAAAAACCTAGAGAGATATATAGAAGTAACTTCGGCAAAATATCAAGTCTATTATGAAGAGGAGATATTTGGATTAGATAAATCAGAGCTTCCAGATGTACTTTTCTTAGACCATAAATATAGCACTAGCAAAGATAAACTAAATAGATATTTGAATTTAGGTAGTAAAGTAATTCTTATGACAGATGGAAATAAGAAGAAGAGTATAGATGAGTTTAAGGATAGGATAACAAGGATAATCTATAAACCTGTAAACCTCACTAAGACTATAAAGTCTATAGAGGCAGCTAATGATTATCTTCATAATAAACCTGTTGAGATAGAAGAAGATAATAATATTACATTTAATAATATAGAAGCCCTCGTAGCAGAAGATAATAATATCAATCAAAAGCTTATTAAACATGTTCTTGATGGTTTAGGTATTGGAGTAACTCTAGCCAATAATGGAGAAGAGGCACTTGAGCTTCGCCAAGCCAATCATTATAATATAATATTTATGGATATTCAGATGCCTGTAATGGGTGGTATAGAAGCTACACAAGCTATCTTAGAGTATGAATCTAAAGAGGATAAGAGACATATTCCAATAGTAGCACTAACAGCTAATGCACTCTCAGGAGATAGAGAGAAATATATTAATGCAGGAATGGATAACTACCTATCCAAACCAATTGAATTAGAGCAGTTGAGCCTACTACTTGAAGAGCTTTTCCCTGATAATATAGATGGCGAAGTAGTAGAAGAACAAATTATTGAGACTATAGAAGAAGTAGTAGATATTCCAGAAGAAATAGAAGAAATAGCAGAAATAGAAGAGATAGAAGAGCCAAAAGAGTCTAAAGATGTACTACTATTTCACTCTGTAGGGTTGATAGGAAACCTATACAAAAATATGATGGTAAAACTAAATATGGATACAGATATTGTCAAAAGTGATGAGGAGTTTATGGATAACCTAGAGAATATAAACTATAAATTTGTTATCTATGATATAGAGCCATTTAAAGATATGAAATGTATGATAGCAGATTTAGTCAAAGATACAAATGCAAAACCAATAGCTCTAATACCAAAAGAGTTACACGATACAGATGATTTATGTTCAGACTTTTTGCGTCTAGGTGGTACGATTGAAGATATTGAAAATATATTAAAAATATAATAAAGTCAAGGGAAAAAATGAATAAAACATTTAGAATAACAACAATGGGATACTTGATATTTCTCTCA
>JASFZJ010000089.1:0-21784 GCA_045267865.1 Sulfurovum sp.
AAATATCAATGATTTTAGCAATAAGAGCCGTGTGATGGGAGACTATCAAGCACGGTTCTGTGAGAGCCTGTAGGGGAAGTTCCTGTGGGCTACTCGACTTTTTATCAAAATATTGAGCTTCTCCTGAGGCATATTGTTTGATATAGGGTATGATATATCTAAGCTTTTCATCTCTATAGTATCCTCTAGCCTCACCCTTACTAGTGGTGATATTTACCTCTTCTCTTAGTGAACCATCACTATAGTATAGTTTATATGTTTGATTTGGTTGAGGCTTATTGCTATTGAGCATATAGTTTCTATTATTGTATGTAGGGATACGAGCACTATCTATATCTACACTATAGCGAGATACCAAATCACCATTTTCACTGTAGAGATACTTTGTCGTTTGATTATTCTCACCGATAACTATCTTTGAAGTGATTAAACCATCTTCACTGTAGCTAATAGCCTCTTTGTGTGGTTTATTATTTTTATAATAGACTTTGGTCTTTAGAGTGCCATTTGCATAATACTCTTTAGTTACACTCTCTAGTTTATTATTTTTAAACTCTGCTTCTCCAGAGAGTTTACCATCAATATATCGCTTTGCCACGCCATCTATTTTACCTTTTTTAAAGTTTAATATTTCAGTTGTAGCTTTATCAAAATTCATAATGAATGGTCCATCTATCTGACCATCTTTGAGATTAAAATCCATACTAAACTCATCTGTTTTGTATTTAATATGGTCATCTTTTTTACTTTTATCTTTAAATTCTACTCTAAAAGAGTGGCTATCCTTTCCCCTTCCTGTTACTAGAGCAAAATCTTCACCTTGGGGGTAGTAGTAGCTCTCTTTAGTATCTAATATAGTTCTTATATCACCATTTTCATAAAACTCTTTATACTCATTGCTATATTGACCATCTTTACTATCCGATTGCCTTTTTATCTGTCCATTTTTATAAAATATAGTAACCGTACCATCTAGTGTACCATCTACATATCGTTGTTCACTAAAGAGTTCTCCACTCTCATAATAAGACCTCACTATCTCCACTTTGGCATAGAGAAAAGTTGTGATAATTAATAGTAGGATAAGTAATAATTTATACATAATCAAACCTTTATTTTTGACTATTGTATCACTTTTTTTGTAAACATCAAGTTAAATATACCTAATCAACCACCTCAACAAATCACCACTCAATCTCTCCATAGCTCTATTGGTAGCAGAAGCATACCCTTTGGCATCAATAGTTGGTGTATCTTCACTATAACTAAATCTTTTAGTCTTGATAAGTCTATTATCTTTGCTATCTATCACTCTATACTCTATAGATACGATAGCTTTAGATTTACTATTTTTGAGGTCGTGATAGAAAGCATAAACTGTACTTTCTAATATATAATCCTCACTCACTGTAGAAGTGATAGGAATAACAGCTTTATATATATTACTATTGGCTAGTAGCTCTATCGTCGCACCTTGTATAAGTTGGATAAGGCTATTTGACCATTGGCTATTTTGATAACTTCCTCTCTCACTACTGCTATAAGTAAAGTCCATATTCTGACTTATGCTCTCTTTGAGACTTTTTGGATAAGCTACTTTTATTATTTTATTTCTATAATTACCCTTTTGTTTACTTTTAATATGTGGAATATCTATATTATAAGTCTCTAGTTTAGGGAGTTTCGTACATCCCATAAGTGATATGATTGTTAAAACTACTAATATATTTCTCATTCTCCAGGTCCTTTGCGTCTTTTTCTGCTTTTAAATATTATACTACTAGGATTTTGTCCTAAGTCTCTTGAAAGGTCATTTATTTGATTAGATAAAATTGAAATATCAACCAACATTGGTTCAAATATCTTCTTGAAGTTATAATCTCCTCGTCTTAAACTTTTGCCAAACCTTAGTGTCATTCTATTAAAGTTTTTACTCGTTTTGTGCATATTATTAATTGTAGGAATTGATACCTCTTTCATATCTCTAAAATCTTCTTGCATAAGTTTAAAGTCCTCTGTAGCTTTTGTAAATTTTGTCGTTATCATCTGCATAGAGTTATTAAAATCATCTAAAGAGAGTATCATTCTATCAGCTACTCTATCATATTTTTTGATTACACTATTGAGACTAATGAGTATATCTTGTGTAAGTTGGATATTTTTATCTGAGAGTAGTTTATCTATTTGGGTTAAAACTCTATCTAGTTTTACACGCATATCTTCTGCTTTATTTGTAAACTTAGACAAAAGAGATAGTTTACTTTGTATAAGTGGATATTTACCATTAACTGAAACTAAATCTTTGGCTTCATTTGTGCCTCCATCTATCTCTATAGAGAGTAGTCCTGTCACTCCCAACATCTGTGTTGAAGCTATCATATCTTCTTTTATCGGTATGCCCTTTTTAATCTTCAAAAATACCTCTATTATCTCTATATTATAGGGGTTGATATGTATATCACTCACTCGTCCGATATTGACACCGTGGAGTTTGACATTGGAGTCTTTGGAGAGTCCTGCGATAGACTCTTTCATCTCCAATCTATAGATATTAAACTCCTCATTAAGGCTATATTTACCAATCCAAAAGGTAAACCACACAGTAGCACTCCCAAATATAATCACAAAAAGTCCAACAACGGTATAGTTTACTCTGCTATACATCTTCTCTCCTATTTTATCTCTTTACATATAGTCGCAATGTTTTATTAAATATTTTTCTTGATAACTTGTAGATGGTTCTTCATCTTAACTAAACTACTGTTATCACTATTTAACTCATTTGAAGCTTGTCTAAACTTCTCAATTAATCCATCAAATACTTCGTTTAGAACACTCTCAATACTATCAAATAAATCCATTTTTAAACTATCTACTATCTCTTCAGATTTATTTTTAGCACTCAATACATGTTGTCTTTGTGCTTCTATTTGTTTATTGTGTGAGCTAAAGGCTTGGTAAATTTCATATGCTCCAACCAATACATTTACGACTCCTGCAAATTTTCCTGCATACCGTCCTAATGTTTTTTCCCATTTTCCTTTAAATAAAAATTTAAACTCTCTTAATTTTAATAAAGCTTCTTTTGTTACGCTTGTTACAAGTTCTTTATTTTTCAATGTACTTTTTAAAGTATCCCCTATGACAGTAGATGTCTCTTCATTCATCTCATTAGAGTTTTCAATTTTTATTTTGTCATAACCTATATAAATAACATTCATATCTTCTGAAAATCGTTCTATTTTAGTCTTTAATTCATTAGAAATAGTTTCAAATTTTGTTTCTATTTGAGAGACAAGGTTATCTAAAGAATCTTCAAGATATTGATGTATCTCTTCTGCGTTACTTCTATTTAATATTCGTTCTCTTAATCCACTCTCTAATATATTCATTTTTTTATGAATAATATTTTTCAAGTCTATTACTGATTTACTTTTAAATTTTTCAAGAAAAGTCAATAACTCTTCAACTTTTTGTAACTCTGGATTATCTATTTTTATATCTATTTGAGATATACTATTCTCTATAAAATCTTTAATATAAAGATTTAAGGCATTAATAACATCATTGTTTCCTGCATCACTTAGTAATTTAGTAATACTTCTTTCAAGTTGAAGAATATTACTCTCATCAATAAGTTCCTGCTCTTCTTCAATTTTACCTTCTAATGCTGTGAGTACATCAACCATACATAAAGATACTTTCTCTTCAATATTTTTGATACCTGCTCTATCTCCAATTTTTGATAAATTTAGATTTACTTTATCTATCTCTTGGATACTCTCTTTTGAGTCAGAGTCACTATTTTTTTTATTATTTAAAACAATTAATAGAGGTTTGTTTAGTTTTACAATATCGCTTATTTTCGTATAAACATACTCCTCTTCTAATGAACCATCATTACTAAGCACAAAAAGAATAACCTCACATTTTTTCAAATGTTCATTACTTACCTCTTCATGTTTGATTGGTGCATTAATCCCTGGAGTGTCATATATCGTATAACCATTATATTTATACTCATGCACCTCTGCTGTTTCAGGAGAGTCGCCTGTTTTTGCCATCTCCTCTATCCCAAAAAGAGCATTAAGTAATGTACTTTTCCCTGCATTATAAGTACCATAAACCATAAGTGTCGGTTCAAAGTTTTCTAATTTTGTTTCAATATGTATTTTAAATTTTTTTAATTCATCATTAGCTATTTCATCTTTTGAATATTTAATTACATCTTCTACTATCTCTTGATACTCATTTTTATCTATAATCATGAAAGTTCCTTTTTTAAAGTGTTTATATTTTTTTCAAATCTATCTAATTCTAATCGCATATTTGTTATCATATCTTGTAGAGGGATAAAAAATGAATTTTGGATTTTAGTATAGACCTCTTTTGTATTATTCTCATGGTTTTCTATTTGCATCTCTTTAAATTTTTGAATAACTTCTTCTTTATTATCTCCAATATTAACTATTGATGTATGTTTAGAACCTGTCATCCCTCCAAGTTTACCACCAACATATCCACCTGCACCACCTGCTAATATTGATGCCCCTGCTACAACCCAAGCTCCACCACCTGTTAATAGTCCTGCTCCAATAGTTGCTCCAAGTCCTAAAAGAGCTGAACCAATATTCTTGTTTCTCTCTTCTGTTGTATAGGTATACTCTTCATATATATCATCAATTTTAAAGTTATCCCCACTTATCGAAGTTGCTAAGTTATCAAGAGAATAGCTAAAATTTTCAAAAGCATCTCTAATATTATTTTCAATAATTTCAGAAATTTTATCTGCTATATCTTTATCAATATTTTTAAATATTTCTTCTGAATTATACCTATCTATTTTCATATAATATTGAGATACTATAGCCTCAACTTCTCTACTTATATCACTTTTTATATTTTCAATTAGTGTATTAAACCTATTAAGTGTTTCATTAATACTATTATCTAACTCATCAATTTTTTCTCTAATTATTTTAACAGTTAAGGGATTAGGTTTATCAGTAAGCCCCAATACATCATTATCTATAAATGATTTTAATCCATTAAAAGGTGTTTCAGATTTTAGCTTAGAAGCTTTTTCTTTCACTACTTCTGTTATAAGCTCATAGAATTTAAGGATATTACTATTTTCAAAAAGTTCTTTATCTTTATTTTTTAATCCTTGCTTTGCAGTATGGGCAGAAATTGAGATAATATCGCCCAAAAGAGATTCGTTTTTGCTTATTTTGAATATAGCTTTTTTAAGGGACTCTTCTTGTTCTAATCTATTTTCTTTTGATTTATTGACTAAAAATTTTGCAATCTTGCCCTTTTGTTTTATATATTTACCATTACTATCTTTTCTTTTTTCAAATTTATCTGACTTTGTTATACAAATAGTTGCTTTTTTATTTTGAATCAATAATTTTTCAATTTCCTCTATTCCATCTTTTTCTTCTGGTGCATCTGAAGATAAAGGGCAAATAATATAATCTGCTGATTGAATATACGCTTTTGCTAATTCTCCATTTTCTTCAACCATAGAACCAAGACCAGGAGTATCAATCCAAGCCATACTATTTAACTTAAACCCTTGTATCTTAATGGTACATTCCAAGTTATTTGTATCAAAAGAATCATCATCTATCTCTTCAAGTTTTTGTATGGTTTGTTCTTGCCCTGCCTTATCATACTTAAAAAATCCTACTTTTTCATTTTTTGGTCTATTTTGAGCGATAAAATTACCCAAAGAGCTTTTACCTGCGTTTACTTTACCAAAAATTATAATAATAAAATAGTTCTCTAAATCACTTCTAAATTTCTCTTTTTCTAAAATATTATCAAAATTTTCAACCCATTTTTTAGAAGAGTTTTGTAAAATATGTAGAGTGCTATTAAGTAATTCTCCCATCTCTTTATTTTGCTTTTGTAAAGTTTTATCAATCTGTATTATTTGTATGTTTTTATTATAAGCATAAACATATTTTTTTAATAATTCTCGTTTATCTTGTAAATCATTATTTACAATGGATATATCTTTTAGTGAGTCATAAAACTTTTCCACCTTATCTAAATTTTTCATCTAATATCCTTTAGCTCTTTTAAAGCCTCTCTTAGTTCATTTGTCTCTTGTTTTAATAGACTTATTCTATTTTCCAAATTTTTATCTTTTGATATAATTTTTACTTTTAGTTTTTCTATCTCATAATGGTGAGTACCAAGGCTAAAGAAACTTCCTACATTTTCTAGCTCATTCAATTCTATAACAGCTCCATATTTATCTTTTATTTGTAATGATTGATTTTCCTTATACTTATTAATCTCTTCACGAATTCTTTCATTTCTTTCTTCTTTTACTTTTCTTATAGATTCTCTTTCTCCATCATTACTAGATGAAGAACCATCAAAGAACTCTTCTTTAATTGTTTCAGCTACTGCTAAAGGAATTAGCACGGGTAATGCTATAACAACTACTGTTGTAGCTAAACCCTCCACCCAATCATCTAAATCAAAAAATCCCATATCATATCTCCTTTAATGTATTATATTTACTTCTTAAAGTATCCTCTATCTTAGATATATCATTATCAAACTCTTCATCAATATTTATTTGTTTAGTCCTAAGACTCTTAATTTCTTCTTCATTATCTTTTAGCTTACGGTTTAACTTAGAAATCAACTCATTATATTTACTGTTGAATCTTTCTGTCTTCGTTTTTGTAATTAATTCTTTGAATTTTTGTGTAAAAAAACTTATTTGCTCTTCAAGTATTTTTATATTACTCTCATCAATTAACTCTTTTTCATTATAAACTATTCCTTCTTTATAATCTTCTGAGGATACAGGTACTATCATTGGAACAATATCAAAAATATCTTTAATCTGACTCTGCATTTTATTTTTAGTATTTTCAATATCTTCATAGTTTCCAATACCATCTATCCTAGAGAGTACAAAGATTGTTCTATCTATAAATTCTTGTGGGTTTTTCCAGTATTTTTGTATTTTACTCAAAAAATCAACCTCTGCTTTATTCAGTTCTCCTGTATTTACATTATGAACAAATAGTGTAATATCAGAACTTTCAATAGCTTCCATTACTTTTTTATCATCATCTTCTTGTGCATTTAGCCCTGGAGTATCTACATATTTTATATTATTATAAATAATTGTTTTATTAAAAGTCGTTTCTCTAGCATCTGCTGTTTTAAATGTTTTATATTCAAAATCTTTTATCAATATATTAAGTAATGTACTTTTACCATGATTATAGAGTCCTACACAAGTAACTATAATTTGATTTTCATGTATAGCTTTTTGCAAATTTTTTAAAGAAGTAATTTCATCTTTTGTTAAAAATTGTTCTAGTTTTGACATTTATTTCCTTTATATATCTAAATTTTTGTTATGAGTAATAATTTTTTATTCAGATATATTGTAGCATTATTTAGATATTAGACTTATGTCAGAGTCGAAGACTCTTTTTATCTCTAAAAAATCTCTCTATAAATGGGTGTTTTGCTCTCAATACACTCTTCAAATCACCCTCTGCTACTATTCGTTTATCGGCTAATATAGCTATCTTATCTGATATATTATAAATACTCTCCAAATCGTGCGTAATCATCACCACAGTAATACCTAGTAAATCTCTTAAATCTACAATAAGCTCATCAAATGCTCTCGCTCCAATAGGGTCAAGTCCTGATGTAGGCTCATCCAAAAATAATAATTTTGGCTCCATAGCCAATGCACGAGCCAAACCAGCCCTTTTGACCATTCCCCCAGATATTTCAGAGGGATACAACACTCCTACATCAGGCTTTAACCCCACAAGAGCAAGTTTGGAACGGACTATCTTCTCTCTAAGTTTCTTATTTATATTGGTATATTCTTTGAGCTGTACTTCTATATTCTCAGCAATAGTCATAGATGAAAACAACGCACCAAACTGAAACAAAACTCCCCACTCTCTTCGCAGGTTTTGAGCATCTACATAAGAGATATTATTCAAAGGTTGCCCCAACACCTCCACCTCTCCTGCTGTGGGTTCTAGTAACATAATAAGCTCTTTCATAAGCAGAGATTTACCAGAACCACTCTCTCCTAATATAGCATAAATCTCATTTTGATTGATTGTAATATTGACTCCATCGTGTATCACTTTTTTACCAAATTGTGTAATAATGCCTCTTGCCCTAATGACTTCTTTTATATGAGAAACTTCTCTCATACTCCAAGCTCCGTAAATATCACAGAAAATAGTGCATCAAAAGCGATAACAAGAAAAATACCATTGACCACAGAAGCTGTCGTTTGAAGTCCTAAACTTTGGGTATTATTTGAGACTCCAAACCCTCTATAACATCCAATTGTAGCAATCACAAAAGCAAACACAGGCCCTTTTATCATACCCAATAAAAAATGCTTGACATCCAACACCTCATAGAGTCTATCAATAAACTGACCATAAGAGATACCAAGCTCCAATTTAGAAGCCACCATACCACCAAATATCCCCATAATATCAGCAAAAAAGATTAAAAGAGGCAATGAAATCATAAGAGCAAAAATCCGAGGCAGAACCAAAAAGAGATAAGGGTCAAAACCCATTGTACGCATAGCAGAAATCTCTTCGGTAATCTTCATAGCTCCAATCTCTGCTGTATATGCCGAACCACTTCGTCCTGCGATAACAATAGCCGTAATCATTGGAGCGAGTTCTCTTGTAATAGATATACCGATAGTATCAACGATAAACATATCAGCTCCAAACTTCGCCAACTGCACAGAACCTTGATAAGAGATAACCATACCTACCAAAAATGAGGTCATACCGATAATAATAAGTGCATTAAATCCAGATTGGTGGATATGATAAACCATCTCTTTAAAACGAATATCTTTGGGGTGTAAAATAGAGTGATAGATAGAGTAGAAGAGATAACCCAAAAAGTTTATAAAGCCTACAATTTCTCTATAAATTTCCATAACCCTCTCACCCAATCGCTCAAAGATAGTTTTATATCGTATTTTAGGTGCGTTGAGGTTGGTATTTTGAAGTAGGTTATACATCTCGTGCTGTTTGGAAGTATAGCCAACTACCTCTACATCTTGAAGTAGTTTAAATTTATCAAGATATTCACTAAAAACCAAAACTCCTGCACTATCAAAATCACTAATATCAGATAAATCCCATATAAGCTTTTTATCAAGTTTTATTTTTTTAAGCTCTTTTTGTATCTGCGTTATATTTTGGAGTCTCCAATCATTAGAGGCTGTTAGTTTAATATAGTTATTATAATCTTCAAGTGTTATAAATTCTTTTTTCATACTCTTATTATATCTAAGATTTGTTGTATATTTTGATTTTTAAATTATTATATCCTTTATATTTTTTCATTCCCATGATTTTCATGGGAATGAATATAACAACTCAATAAAATACAAATATGCATTACGACGGAGACCATCGTAACGAGGTGAAGCTAGAGCTTTATTACAAGTATAAACTCCACCCCTCCAACTTCCTCTTATAATACCAAACAAACCCCAATCCGATACCAACAAGTACCAATATAAAGGCTATTGTGCCTATTATAACTTCTATTGGTATTGGTTGGCTCATATCGAACATTATGCTACTACCTTGGCACATCTTTCACATGCACAATCTTCTGCTGTGCTTGTAAATCTTTCTCTTGTTCCATAGTTCCATCTATAAAATACCTATCCGTAGCATTCCTAATCAAAGATATAGTTTTATTATACCACTTTAAATTAATATCGTTTCGCCAAACTTAACCTCTCTAAATGGAAACTCTTTATGTTTACATAATGGCATTAAAATAGGAAGAGTATCTTTCTTTTCATAAATTGCCATAAATAAGGTAGTATGGAATTTATTATCTGTTTTTAAAGCATCTACATCTCGTTCTATATTATTATCTTTAGCTACAATAAAAAAACTATAATCAACAGAAAAACACTCTTCTAATTGAAAGTATCGTATAAATCTATAAGAACTGCCCAGTTGATAAGATACTTTTTTAAGATTACTCCATCTTAATTGTTTTTTTAACTCAAAAAGAAAAACCGATATATTTTTGGTATTTAAATTCACCTTTAATACTATACCGTCATTATGATTTTGTATTTTTCCAATATTATGAGCTGATGTATTATCAATTTTGATAAAAAATATCTCATCATCATAAGATGAAATATCTAAAAAAATCTCACCTTTCCCATCTGATACTGTCTCTTCTATCCTAATTTTACTATTAGAAAAACTTGAAGTAATATTACTCTTCCCGTTACTTGTTGTAAACATTTCCAACTCTTCTATAAATTCATCTTTTGTTGTAACTTTAGGCATCAATCAAATCCAATATATCTAAAAATTGATTTTTTTCCTTTATTATAGAATAAGTATTATCAAAAATATATTTATTGTTAATCCCATATTTATCTATTTTTACTCGTTTGATTATAGATTTATTATCGTTTAATATAAAATTATAAAGAGCTATTTTTTTATATTCAATTGAAATTTCATCTTGAATATTATTTTCATAGATTTCAATATCAACTTTGTCTTTATTCTTTATAATTGTATCTTTCATAATCAAATTATTTAATTCATAAATTAAAAAATCACTATGTGTTGTAATTAAAACCTTAATATCATTTTGTAAAAATAGTGCAATAAGTTTTGCCATTAATTTTTGATTTTCAAAACTTAGATGTGCCTCAGGCTCTTCAATTACCAATAATCCATTTCTTTTGATAATACCTCTCTTTAAAAAAACAACTAAAGGAATAAGTTCTGAAACAGTAGAGGATAAGTAATTTAAATTAATACTATCTCCATTTTTTAATTTAAATTCAATATTGTTATTATCTTCAAAAATCCCAACTCTCCCTTTCATAATCAAGTTTTCTATAAAATCTGAAAATTCACTATTTTTAAATTTAGTATTTGTGTTAAGTTGAGTAATAAAGAAACGAATAATAATACTTAAGTGATTTTTATTTTTTTCATCATCTAAATTATAACTTTTAAAAACTGCTTGATTTGCTAATGTTTTATATGTCTGTAAATACCCTGTTCTTGAAGCAGGAAGATAGACACTATTAACAGTAAGTGTTTGTTTAATAGGTATATTGTATTAAGTTAGATAGTATAGAATTTATTGTCTCATTAATAATAAATTCCTTATCAAATTCTCCTTGGAAACTTGCACCAGATTTATATTTATCATCTATTAGAAATTCTATAGTTGTATTTCCATTAATATATATATTCTCTATCATTAATCCTACTGGTAGTATATTATCTAATTTTAATAACTCAATTTCTATCTCTTCAAGATTTTCTTTTTCAAATAAAGTTTTTGTTAAATGTTTTTTTAATAAATAATCATTAAGTGAAAATTTAATTATCTCTTTTAAATCTAATAAATCTTTTTCACTAAAGGTGATTAATATTTTATCATTAGAACTTTTTACAACCTTAGATATAGTTCCTCTTAAGTTCACAAGTAAATTAAGTTTTACAAATCTAGAATTTAAAGCTTTTAAAAACTCTTTATTTTTATATCCCCTTGTCATTGTGACAAATGAGTGTATTAACATTGCCAAATAACTTTTTCCAGCCGAATTATCACCCATAAATATAGTTAAATCTTTTAATTCAATCTCATCTTCAGATTTTGATATAACTGCAAAGTTTTTTAATTTTTTAATTATAAACATAAATTCAATATTACCTCTTATATACTATTTTAATTCATAAATTATAACTAAAAAAATATTTTTAATACCAACTTTGTCAATTAATTATATAACTTTGTGAAATATTAATATTATAGTAGATTTTAGTTTCAGGTTTTGCTCTTGTTCCACAGCTATGGAATGCATATCAAAATTCAAACTCACTATAATATCTCTACTTTTCTTTCGTTCCCATGATTTTCGTGAGAATGCATATAACAACTAAATAAACTACAAATATGCATTACGACGGAGACCATTATAACGAGGGGAATATTTTATAAAAAAGTTGTTTGTTATTAGTGTTGAGTGTTAAGAAGATTTAATAATGAAGAAATATAGGATTTGCACCTATACCAGAGTCTTATAAAAAAGTTCTAAAACTATTCAAAAGACTCTGTAAGTATCTTTTAATTAAATTAAAAGATACCACTGACTCTACTCTACTAACTTAAGCTAATTTCTTCATTGATAATATTATATATAGTTTATGCTTTATTCTTTATTAACTTCTAAAGATTCATAGTATTCCACAAGCTCTTTACAGAATATTTTACTTACACGATTTGCACCAAATTCACAAAGCTTAATTTTAAGTATTTGAGCATGATTACCTACTTTTTTATTATGATTATCATCATTATCTAAAGATATTTGTAGATTATGATAAAAATGTAAAGTCTGATACTCTCCTATATGATGAGCCATCAATTGCTTATCTATAGCACGAGTAATAGCAAAAATCAATTTTAAATATTTAATCACTTTTTCTTTTTTAACTCTATGTGCATCTAATGAAGTAAGAGTATTATGTTTACGGCTACTCTCTATTTCTCTACCAAAAGCATGACCTATATCATTTCTTATTTTTCTTATATTTTCTAAAGAGGATATATTTTCTTTTAAAACTATAGGAGAAGTTCCAAATATTTTTTCAAAACTAGATATTCTTGCACTCCAATCACCTTTTGTACAAGAGATAATTTTTTCATCTAGTTCAAATGGATATTTAGTGGATTTTTTAATAACCTCTATACCATCAATTTTTTGACTAGCACCAAATAGAATACCTATATCTGATTCTAATGCTAATTTAATAACTGTTGCCATATAAGTTTCAAGGTTTGCACTAATAGCCATAATACAATTTAAATTAACCCAATTATCAAACTCATTAAATTTATCTGACCACTGTTTTATATTATCAAATACTTCAGGATAATCACTATTTTTAAAATGCTTGTTAGATTTATCTTCAAGAGTTGCATTTTCTTTTTTTAACATTTTATAGCTATATTGTTTTCCCAATATATGAGAGATATACATCTCTGTTAATTCTTTATTATGTTTTTGAAAAATTTGAAAAGACCACGAGGATATACCTCTTCTAGCATTCCATCTTTCAAACCCAATACTACTTCTTGACAAAACCTATCACCCCTCCATCTTCCTCTTATAATAAGCAACAAACCCCAATCCAATACCAACAAGTACCAATATAAAGGCTATTGAGCCTATTATGACTTCTATTGGTATTGGTTGGCTCATATCGAACATTATGCTACTACCTCAGCACATCTTTCACATGCACAATCATCTGCTGTGCTTGTAAATCTCCAACATCTTGGACATTTGTGAGCTGTGGCTTTTTGGACGCTGTATCTTTTGCCTTCTAGTTCAAATGATGCTATCTCTTCGCTTGTTCCTGATGATTTTATCGCAGATACTACAAACCAATCTTCTAGGTCTTTGGTATCTTTGATGTCAAAGATGCTTAGGTCTCCTACTATCTCTAACTCTAGTGTGGATTTGATGATTTTCTCTTTTTTGAGTCTGTCTATGGCTTCTGAGAATTTGACTCTAGCCTCTTGTAGCACGGTATCGTCAAAGCTATTTGGTACAGATGGTACTGGAATATATACTAGGTCAAATACGCTATCTACTCCATCTTTGAACTGGTCTGATGCGTAGTCTAATATCTCATCGACTGTATATGTAAGCACAGGTGCAACAAGTCCTAGCATAGCTTTACTGATGTGAGACATCGCTGATTGTGTGGCTCTTCTGGTGGTGGAGTTTTTGGCTTCACAGTAGAGTCTATCTTTGGTGATGTCCATATAGATACCACTTAGTTCATTTGTGATGAAGTAGTTTAGTGTGGCAAATCCTCGCAGGAAATCATACTCATCAAAACTAGCTTTGATAGATGCAAATACCTCTCTTGCTTTGTTGAGTATCCATCTGTCTAGTTCGCCGTACTCTTCTACAGATACGAAACTCTCCAAATCATCTACATTGGCAAGTAAAAATCTAAATGTATTTCTGATTTTTCTATACTGTTCTGCTGTCTGCTTGAGGATACCATCAGAGATTTTCAAGTCACTTTGATAATCACTCAACGCCACCCAAAGTCTTAGTATTTCAGAACCATACTGCTTGATAACTTTATCAGGGGCTATCACATTTCCCTTTGATTTGCTCATCTTCTCACCCTTGTTATCGACGGTAAAGCCGTGGGTGATTAGAGTCTTGTATGGAGATATACCATTTATGGCACTACTCAATAGAAGTGATGATTGAAACCAACCTCTATGCTGGTCGCTTCCCTCTATATATAGAGATGCTGGATACTCTCCTGCGTCATAGTTACCTGAACTTAGTACAGAGTTCCAAGTAGAACCACTATCAAACCATACATCAAGTATATCTTCTATCTTTTCCAAATCATCGGGATTTAGATTGGTATCTTTGGGCAAAAGTTCGGCGATACTCATACTATACCACGCATCAGCTCCGTGAATATCAAAAAGATTGGCAATTCGTTCTAGTACAACACTATCAAATATAACTGCTTTAGTGCTTTTGACTCTGAAAAATGCTATAGGAACTCCCCAACTTCTCTGACGAGAGATACACCAATCAGGTCTCCCCTCTATCATTGGCTTAAGTCTATTTTTGGATGTCTTGGGATAGAAATCTACACCCTCTATTGCATTTAGTGCCGACTCTCGTAGAGTAGCATCAGCTCCCTCTGCTTTGTCATCAATAGAGATAAACCATTGATTGGTAGCTCTATAGATTAGAGGTTTTTTGGTTCTCCAACAGTGTGGGTATGAGTGGACAAATTTACTCTCTTTGAGTAGATTGTCTCCTAGCAGTTTCAATATCGGCTCATTGGCTTTAAATATGTGCATTCCCACAAATTCATCGGCATTTGGAAGTAGGTTAAGCCCTTTAACTGACTCATCGAAACATCCTCTCTCATCTACTGGCATAACCACTTCAAGATTATATTTGAGTCCCACTTTGTAGTCATCTTCTCCATGTCCTGGGGCTGTATGAACACAACCAGTTCCTCCGTCCATAAGGACATGGTCGCCTAGCACTATTTTGGAGCTTCTGCCATTGACTGGATTGATAGTGAGTAGATTTTCCATCTCCGTAGATGCTATCTTGCGTGAAGCGTGACCAGATACCACACCCTCTGCTATCATCTCGTCATATCGTACATCTGCAACTATATGACCATCATCTGTAAGCACATACATCTCTTCAGGATTGAGTGATATTCCAGTGTTCGCTGGTAGAGTCCACGGCGTAGTCGTCCATATCACAAGACCTGCTTTGCCTTCTATACCTAAAGTCTCTTTGGCTTTATCAGAAAGCTCGAAATGAACGAAGATAGAGTAATCCTCTTTGTCCTCATACTCCACCTCAGCATCAGCCAACGCAGTCCTAGCAGCCCATGACCAGAATATAGGCTTGTGTCTCTCTACTAGCAGACCTTTTTTGGCTACTTCACATAGAGTCCTATAGATATTCGCTTCAAATTTGAAATCTATAGTTACATAAGGATTATCCCAATCAGCGATAATACCCAACTGCTTAAATGCATCTCTTTGAATATCTACAAACTTAGAAGCGTGATTACGGCACAACTCTCGAAATTCTTGAGTTGGCATAGCCTCTTTTTTGGATTTACCCAGTTTCTCTTCAACCTTTTGTTCTATAGGCAAACCGTGACAATCCCAACCTGGAGTCATCCGTACTGCTTTGCCTTGGAAGTAATTATATTTGAGGATAATGTCTTTGAGTGTTTTATTGAGAGCGTGACCGATATGAATATCACCATTGGCATAAGGAGGACCATCATGGAGAGTAAACATTTCAGCTCCCTCTCGTTTGGCTTTCATCTGCTCATATATATTTTCATCATACCATTTTTTGTATCTTTTTGGCTCATTATTAGGAAGATTTCCACGCATTGGGAAAGAAGTTTTGGGGAGAAGTAGAGTATCTTTAAAATCCATTGTAGTAGTACCTTATAGTTTATGTTATGCTGATTATAGCTAAATATTAGTTAAATATATTCCACCATAGAAGATGGGTATGAGTTGTAATTTTAAAAATAAAGGCAAACTTTTAAAAATTTGCTTTTATAAGAAGTCTAATTAAGCGTACTGCTCTTTTAGTTGTATAGAGTATTTTTTAAGATGTCCAAAGTAACTATTGATAATATCAATATCTTTACCCATTTTAAGATATGTATTAAAATCAATCAATACATCTGCTACACCTCCTGTACCTAGATTGGTTGCAGAGCCTTTTATAGCATGTGTTAGAGACTCCATAGTTTCATAATCTTTGGAATTGATAGAACTATCTATTTGTGGTATAGTACTTTCCATCTGTCCTATAAGGTCAGCAATAAACTCTATAGCATCATCTTCTGTTAATCCCAAATCTGTAATCATACGAGAGTGGTCATATTTAGGATAAATTCCCTTTGGAAGCTCTTTGGCTGGTTTAGTTTCTACTCTTGGTTCAGGTTTGACCTCTCTTCTTGGTGGTGGAGGTGTTCTTGGTGGTGGAGTTCTAGTTGCTCTTGCTTGTGGTCGTTGTTGTCTTTGAGGCGTTTTATCAATTACCTCTTCATTATTTTCTATTTTATTCTTATTTTTTGATTTGAGAAATATCACCAAACCAATAATAAGTATAACTAGGACTGATGTAATAATAATTATCGTTGTCATAAATAGCCTTTCTACCTTTTGTTTAACTAGATAATAACTTATTGAAGATTAGATTAAGATATAAAAATATCTTAAATAGCATAAATTTGCTATAATTTGCAAAAATTTAAGGTATAAGATGTTTATTGATACACATTGTCACCTCGATGACGATAGATATAAGAGTGATATCGAAGAGATAATTCAAAGAGCCAAAGATAAAAAGGTAGAAAAATTTATAATACCAGCAGCAGATAGTACAACATTACAACGAGCTGTTGATTTGGCTGAGGAGTATAAAAATATATATTTTGCTGTGGGGGTTCACCCTTACGATATCGGCTCTTATGATAGAGAGTATTTAGAAAAGTTTGTCTCTCATCCCAAATGTGTGGCTATCGGAGAGTGTGGATTAGACTACTATCGTCTCCCATCAGACCCACAAGAGATAGAAGAGGAGAAGAGGCTTCAAAAAAAGATATTTAAAGAGCAGATACTATGGGCAAAAGAGCTTAAAAAGCCTCTCATAGTCCATATACGAGATGCTAGTGCTGATTCTTTGGAGATGTTGGAGCAGTATGCAGGAGAGAAGGGAGGAGTGTTACACTGTTATAATGCTGATGAGTCACTTCTTAGACTATCAGAAAAGAACTTCTACTTTGGTATAGGAGGAGTATTGACATTTAAAAATGCCAAAAAGCTTATAAATATCTATCCCAAAATCCCAAAAGATAAGCTACTTATAGAGACAGATTCTCCTTATCTCACACCACATCCACATAGAGGAGAGAGAAATGAGCCTAGCTATATATCCATAATAGCCCAAAAGATGAGTGAACTCTCATCTATAACTTTAGATGAGATGGAGAAACTAAGTCAAGATAACACCAAAAGACTCTTTGGTATATAATGTTTTTTTTATTAAGAGTTTTAACGATAATAATATTATTACTAAGCTATATAGATGCTTTTGATTGGGAAAAATCATACCCTAGAGCGTTATATATACTCAATGAATTTGATATAGATGAGTCTTATCTATATGATGATGATTTTATATCATTTGTAGCAAAAAGAGAAAAAAGCTTAAAGAAATTTTATAAAAAATCAATGAGTAGAGGAGAAGATACGATACTTCCTACTATAAAAGAGATTATATCTACTAAAAATGAGAGTAATCTGCTTATATATCTATCAATGGTGGAGTCAGGATTTATTAGCACTGCCAAATCCAATAAGAAAGCTGTAGGACTATGGCAATTTATACCAAAAACAGCAAAGGCTTATAACCTCACTATAACAAAGTTTTATGATGAGAGGCTAGATATTGATAAATCTACTACCTCGGCTATAGAGTATCTACAATACCTGCACAAGAGATTTGGTAAGTGGTATATAGCGATGATGGCATATAATTGTGGTGAGGGACGAATGAGTAAAGCCATAAAAAAGGCAAAGAGTGATGACCTGTCTCTTCTCACAAACTCTACGCTCAAATACCTTCCCAAAGAGACAAGAGATTACATCAAAAAAATCCTACTTTTAGCGATGATGGGAGAGAGTAGTGAGGGTACATCTGAACCTGTAATCATAGAAGATATAGAGAACAACGTAACAGAAGATATAAATTTAATAAAAAAAGAGGCACTTACATATAATCTCATCCCTGTAGAGATAACCAAAGATGCAAACCTCACCAAAATAGCCAATATAATAGATATGAGTGAAGAAGATTTACACAAAATCAACCCTAATCCTCTAGGCAATTCAATCAAGATACCATTTGATAAGATATATCTATTTTATTTGAAGTATGAGTTGAGGAAATAGTTTTAACTCTATAGGAGTTTAGTTAGTAATAATAATCCTCGTTGCCGTAAGAAATATATACTCTTTACCTGTAATAGTCACTCTATATTTATGCTGTTGTAGATACTTTTTACAAAATATTACATCACTATAGAGTAGAGACATTTCACTCATAGCGTAGTTGGAGGCTTTTGCTCCATAAACCATCTCCCCATCTATCCATCTACTATTTGGAAATCCTAATATTAGAGCAGAATTATCCTTTTTGAGATAGTTTTGTACAAGTGACATTAGAAAGGGTTTGAAATTTATAGAGGGGCTTTGGAGTGTGCCTATACTGATGAGTAAATCAAATCTATTTAGATTTAGAGTCTCTAATTCATTTATATCATGTGCAAAAAATTCTATATTTGAGTTGTTTTTAAACTTCTCTTGAGCGTACTCTATAGCTGTTTTAGAGTGGTCTATACCTACTAAATTTAGTTTATCAAACTCATCTGAACTCATACTATTGGCTATCACTTCAAACTCATCACCTCTATTAACTCCCAAATCTAAAATATCAGTTCTTTGAGAGATTTTGACATTATTTAGGGCTTGGGTGTAATAGTATAAAAATGATGGCTCTTGCATCTTGTTTATCTGCCAAAAGTGAGACTCTTTGCCATACTTTTCATCTCTATCTTTTGGCTTTTTATTACTGTGAAAAGAGTCATTAGAGTTTAGTTTGACAAAAGAAAATCTTATAAAAGGATAGTTACTCTCTTTGGGAGTGAGCATTTTACATTTAAGTATTTGAGCTAAATCTACCCATGATTTGTATCCTCTATAGAGATATAATTTATCATCTATTATAATCTCTGCTCCTGCGTAGCCACTTGCTAAGTCAGGATTGAGAGCTTCAAAAGATATATTATCTTCATTTTCAAGTTTTTTTTGAAGAGTGGAGATAATCTCTTGCATACTCTCTTGGGTAAAGTGCATATAGTACCTTTTAAATGTATTTAAACATTTTTTATTTTTTGGTTAAATAGTTTATCATAAAAATACTTTAAAGGGAAATCTTCATAGAATTACTTCCAAATTAAAGGAAAAATAGATATTTTTTTGTTATAGTTTAAAGTTTTAAAATAATCTATATATAGGAGAAAATTAATATGCCTTTACCACTCATCGGAATTGCTATTGTTGGAGGAGCTATTTATCTTGCAAAGAGATTTTTACAAGATACAAATAAGAAAAAAAATATAAAAAAAAGAGTTCCGATTAAAAGAAAAAATATTAAACCTATAAATTCTCGTAAAAAATCATTAAGAGTAAGTTATGATAAATCAGAAGTTAATAAACACTTGATTTTATCAGCAAGTTTATTAACTTTAACTATTGGAGGTATGTTTATCTCTCCTGTTTTGACTTTGATAAGTATTCCAGGATTAATTTATTTAAACCTAGCTTTTATTAAGAATGCTTATTTAGAACTATTTAAAGAGAAAAAAGTCGGTATGGCTACACTAGATGGTATTCTAGCTATATTAATGTTGAGTTTAGGATATTTTTTTGCTATAGCACTATTTTTTACACTCTATTATATAAGTAGAAATATATTACTAAAAACAGAAGATTCATCAAAAAAAAGTCTCATTGATATATGGGGAGAAGTACCTGAAAAAGTATGGATAGAACATAGTAATGGTATTGATATAGAAGTAAATTTTGATAAATTAAAAATAGGAGATGTTGTTGTAGTTCATGCAGGAGAGACCATTCCTATTGATGGAATTATTCAAAAAGGTATAGGTAATGTGGACCAACATATCCTTACAGGAGAGTCTCAGTTGTCAGAAAAAGTTGCAGGAGATGATGTTTTTGCTTCAACAATCTTACTCTCTGGTAAACTCTCTGTTATTGTCAATAAAACAGGAACCCACACCATATCATCTAAGATTAAAAATATTTTGAATAATACAACAGATTATAAATCAACTTTACAATCAAAAGGAGAAGAAGTCGCAGCAAAAAGTGCTGTACCTACCTTGCTTTTAGGAGCTGTAACATTACCTATTTTAGGAATTAGTAGTGCTACAACAATTTTAATCTCCTCTTTTGGTGCTCAAATGCGTATTGTTGCACCAATTAGTGTCTTAAACTTTCTTAAAATTGCATCTGAAAATAATATATTAATTAAAGATGGAAGAGCTTTAGAGAGTCTTAATAAAATTGATACTGTAGTATTTGATAAAACAGGTACACTAACCCAAGAGCAACCCTCTATTCAGAAAATTCATACTTATCATCAAGAGACAGAAGATGAAATCTTACAATATGCTGCAGCGGCTGAGTATAAACAGAAACATCCTATTGCTTTAGCTATTTTAGAAGAACTCAAAAATCGTAAATTGAACTTAGCCAAAATTGATGATGCCAATTATAATATTGGATATGGACTCAAAGTTAAATTAGGAGATAAAATAGTTAGAGTTGGAAGTATTAGGTTTATGACTATGGAGGAGATAACTATTCCACCTGAGGTTTATATACTTCAAGATATGATTTATGATGAGGGAAACTCTTTGGTTTATGTTGCTATCAATGATGATTTAAGTGGTGCTATTGAATTAAAAGCAACAATTCGTCCTGAGGCAAAAGAAATTATTTCTGACTTACATAAACGAAATATGAAAGTAATGATTATTTCAGGAGACCATGAAAAACCAACTAGACAACTTGCCAAAGAGTTAGGAATTGATGATTATTTTGCCGAAACACTACCAGAGAACAAAGCACAATTAATTCAAGAACTTCAACAAAATGGAAAATCAGTATGTTTTATAGGAGATGGAATTAATGACTCAATTGCCTTAAAACAGGCTAATGTCTCTATCTCTTTACTAGGAGCATCAACTATTGCAACAGATACAGCACAAGTTGTTTTTATGGATGAGAGTTTAAAACGGTTACCTTATCTATTTGATTTATCAAACCGTCTTAGTAAAAATATGAAGGTAGGTTTCACAACATCTATTATTCCAGGGGTAGTATGTGTAGGAGGAGTCTATTTCTTTGGTATGGGAGTTGTAGCAGCTACTATTATATATAATATTAGAATAATGGCACGAAAATTTCCCAAAAATAGCAAAATAACAAGAAGTGTATAAAAAATAGCATCACGCAAAGACTCTAGCATATTAGTATTTGATTGGAG
>JASFZJ010000090.1:0-29276 GCA_045267865.1 Sulfurovum sp.
GCAAAATCCATACAAGAACAACTCATCAATAATAGGTGGGATTTAGATGACTCTATTGCCCAACTCTTGAAATTTAGTTTTTGAGGGATTGGGGTGGTCTCGCACTTGTTTAGCATCAATATCACCAATTTTACCAGTCAATGACCCTGCTAATCTATCTAGGGCTTCTAATTTTTTTTGTATATGAATTTGTTTATATCTCTCTTCTATGGCTTCTTGTGCTATTTGTGTTTGAGTTTTTCCTTCTGCTTTAGCTATCTCTTCGAGATGTCTTGCCACTTTTTGTTCAAAAAGGAAATTTTTGCGTATAGTCATATCATATCCTTTGTATGTATTAGATATACATATAATAGCATACTTATATTTGAGTTATTATTCAAGTATGAGTTCCCACAAAATATTTTCCATCGTAACGAAGCTAGAGCTGTTGAACGAGAGCAAACATTATGTTAATTACAATTTACATTTAATATTAAATATGTTAATATGTAAAATTATATTAACATATTGGAGATGTTGTGATAAATATTTTTGCCAATAAATTATACTCTGGTGATTTGGAATATAACTCCATAGATAGAGAGTTTGTATTTAATTATAAGAGTGATAATCCTATATCTTTGACTATGCCTTATCGCTCTAAGAGCTATCTATCCAAATATCATCTTCATCCTATATTTGATATGAGTATGCCTGAGGGATATCTCTTTTCTTTGCTCAAAAATTTGCTTATAAAAGAGTATGGGGAGATGGATGATTTTATACTATTTAGCCATCTCTCTTCCAATATTTGTGGCTATCTCACTTATAGACAAAATCCTGATATGGAGTCTATTTTATCACTAGAAGAGATACTGCACTCTAAGGATGAAAATCTATTTACTACACTTATCAATAACTTTTTAAATCAATCAGCTATCGCAGGAGTACAACCTAAAGTATTGGCTAGACTTAAAGATAAGGCTACATTTAGTACCAAAGAGTATATTATAAAAACATTCTCTGATGAGTATCCACACTTGGCAGAAAATGAGTATTTTTGTATGATGTCATTGAGATATGCAGATATAAAGACTCCTAAATTTTGGCTATCAGAGAGTAAAAAGCTTTTTATTATGGAGAAATTTACATATCAAAGTGATAGAGGTGAGTTTTATGGTTTTGAGGAGTTTTGTGTCCTGTTTGGATTTAATAAAGAAAAAAAATATAGTGGAAGTTATGAGAAGGTTGCCAAAGCTATAGAGCAAATAAGTACACAAAAACAGGAAGATTTAGCTCAATTTTTCAAAATGCTTGTAATGAACTATCTACTCAAAAATGGTGATGCTCATCTCAAAAACTTTGGCGTATTATATACTCATAACAAAGAGAAGAGATTTTTAGCTCCTGCTTATGATGTGGTCAATACTACTGTTTATCTACCAAATGACAAACCTGCTCTTACTCTATTTGGCAAAAAGAGTTGGGTATCTTATAAAAAGATAATAGAGTTTGGAGTAAACTACTGCTTATTGGATGAAATAAGAGCATTACATCATATTAAATTTTGTAAAGAGGCTATATTTAAAACCCAAAAAGAGATTAGAATATATATCAAAAACAATCCCTCATTTGAAGAGTTTGGAGAGAAGTTTTGTGAGGAGATAGATAGTGGAATTTTATAAAATAGGTGGAAAAATAAAGTCTCTAAGAAAAGATAAAAAGCTTACTCAAACTCAACTATCCAACGCAGTAGGCATCACAAGACAGACTCTATCAAAATTAGAAAAAGGAGAAATTAGTAAAGTATCTCTTCAAGTATTTATCAAAATCATTGATTTACTAGATTATGAACTAGAGATAGAAGAGAGAAAACCATTTTACTATTTTGATGTGGATAAATTAGATTAAATTGAGAGAGTTGACGCTCTCTCGCCCGTCCCAACTAGGATAATTATAGCGTAAAACTTCTAAATTTCAAATCAAAATGCTAAAAAAATACTCATATTATCAAATCAACTACAGCTAAATATGCTTAATTAACGATACTAACTTTAGTACCAGCTCTTACATTTTTGAAGATTGTTTTTGATACTGAATAAGGTAGTCTGATACAGCCATTTGTTCCAGGGTTTCTTTTTACATATTTACTTGCATGTAGTCCTATACCTGAGCCTGTAATTCTCATCCAGTTTTTAAGAGATGCACCTACATATTTACCACTACCTTTGAACTTTCTTCTATCTCCTGTATATACAACTCTATTACCTCTATAAAACTTACCAAAGATATTAGAGCGTTTGTCTGCTATCTTTTCTGTTATTCTAAATGAACCTTTTGGTGTTCTTTTGTCTCTGTATATTCTTGTATTTGGCTCAAATTTGCGTTTTGCACCTGTGGTACATGGAGAACATAGTGCTACTTTACCATTTACATAGAGTTTAACTCTCTGCTCTGATATATCTATTTTGAGTTTTGTATTTCTACTATTTGCTCTACTTAGAAGTTTTTTGTCTTTGAATACCTTAAAGCTTCTTCTTAGATTTGTGCTTCTTTTAAATGCTGCATAGCTACCACTATTACATACAACACTTTTGTTACATTTGGTTTTGGATACTAATCTAACTTTTTTCATACTTTTATTTCTATTTGGTATGTTCTCTAGGGCTACATCTTTGGGAAATGTCTTATTTAAAGATATTAAGTCTAGCTTCTCTTTAGTCTCTTTACCAACCCAACCATCTGTATGAGATAGCTCATACTTTTTTTGAAAAGTTATTACTGCTTGTTTGGTTATCTCACCCCAGTTACCATCTGCTCTTAGGTTTGCAGACATATTACTATCTCTATTGAGAGCAATTTGAAGGTTTCTAATGCTATTATACTTATTTGGACAGCTATAGACCTCTGTACTTTCACACATATCGTGATGAGTAGTAAAATAGCTTTGTGCTTGAGAAGTAGATGCAAACAATAAAGTTACAAGTAGAATTTTTCTAATATCCATATATAATCTCCTATTAATTAATAAATTGTATTTTAGCATTTTAATATTAACCATTTATAAAACTTTGCTTAATATAAGCTGAATAGCTATTTTAAAAGATATAATTTGTTTCAAATTTTATAGAAAAGAGTATCTTAATGATGTCAAAAAATATACAAATTTCACTACTACTTATCGCTACTATGGGTGTTATGTCAGGTATTACGGTTGTATCTTCTCTTCCTCTTATTAGTAAAACATTTATAGATATTCCTAATATTGAGTTCTTATCAAAGTTACTGCTTACTATACCATCTATTATAATTGCACTCTTTGCTCCCCTTGCAGGTATATTAGTAGATAAATTTGGTAGGTTAAAGCCTCTTTATATTGGAATTTTACTTTTTGTATTGGGTGGAAGCTCTGGATTATATCTCAATAATTTTTATCTTATATTAATTGGTCGTGCTATTTTGGGTATCTCTGTAGCACTTATTATGATATCTTCTACAGCATTGATTGGTGACTATTTTGATGAGAAAGCAAGGCATAAATTTATGTCTATTCAGGGTATGGCAGTGGCAGTGGGTGGTATTATATTTATCACAACAGGTGGATTTTTAGCAGAAATTCATTGGTCATATCCATTTGCTATATATCTCTTGCCTTTACTCTTTTTGCCTTTACTTTTAACTTCTCTCTATGAGCCAACAAAGCATAAAGCACCCAAAGGAGATATTGAAAATAATAAGCTATGGATAATATATATTACAGCATTTTTTACTATGGTATTGTTTTATCTTTTGCCTACTCAACTGCCCTACCTCATCATCAATCAACTGCACGGAGAGCCAAGTACAATAGGGCTTGTTATAGCTACGGCTATGGTGTTTAATGCTCTCACTTCCAGTCAATATGCAAAGATAAAAGCAAAATTATCTTATGCACAGATATATATGGTTACATTTATACTATTTAGTGTAGGTCTATTTATCATATCACAAGCTCACACTATACCTCATCTCTTCTATAGTACGATGTTTATAGGTATGGGGTTTGGATTAATTTTGGTAAATACCAATGCATGGTTTCTCTCACAAGTACCACCTCACAAGAGAGGTAAAGCAGGAGGGATACTAACCTCTAGCTTCTTTTTGGGACAGTTTGCTTCACCAATACTCTTTGAGCCTATTGTCACTCGTTACGGTATTAGTGGACTCTTTTTTATTGTATCTATTATCTCTCTATCTGTCTCTATAATGATATTTGGGTATCTATATAAAAAACATCACAAAAAGTAAAACTATAAAAGGAAGGAGTGTAAATGCGTATCTTCTATCTCCTGTCTTGAGTGTTTTGTAAGTTCCCCAAAAAAAGAGGATTATCATAACAAGTAAAATTATAAGTATAAGGCTATTTGGTATCATTTGGCTAACTCCTCTTGATTTACTCTATCTACCATCTTTATACTCTCAACAGCATTTAATAATATCTGCTTTGTAGAAGTGAGTGGTTTTATTCTTAAGTTAGTCTGCTTTTTATCTAAGCTCTCATCTGCAATTACTTCCATTACCTCTTTCTCTAATACGGAGATAATCTCATCTACCCTACCTTCTATAAATTCTATATCCATTATTTTGCCTTTGGTCTAAATATTTTGACTATATTTTCATCTGCTTCCATAAATCTACCACCTATCAAATCTATACAATAAGGAACAGCAGGGAAAACGGCATCAAGACACTCTCTTATTGATTTTGGCTTCCCAGGGAGGTTGATTACTAATGAGTGGTTACATACTCCTGCTGTTTGGCGTGATAATATAGCTGTAGGAACATATTGTAAGCTCACTGCTCTCATCTGCTCTCCAAATCCAGGGAGGAGCTTTTGGCATACGCTCTCTGTGGCTTCTGTAGTAACATCTCTAGGTGCTGGTCCTGTGCCTCCTGTGGTTACTATCAAATCACATCTCATCTGAGAAAGCTCTATAATCGTATTCTCTATCAAAGATTGCTCATCAGGGATACATCTATACTCATATTCACACTCATTTATCAAATACTCACTCATCGTATCCATAATAGCCACACCTGAAATATCTTCATATATACCTTGTGATGCTCTATCGCTTGTGGTTATTACACCAATTTTTATTTTATCCATGATTTATATCTTTCTTAAATTAAATTTAAGAAACTATATCTTAAAAATACTTAGTGTTTAATCCAAAATGTGTATAATATCAAGAAGTATTTATTATAGTGGTTGGAGAGTATTAAGATGGAGAGTAAGTTGAAAAGTAATATAGAATTAAGAGAAGATTTAAAAGTCCTTTTTGTAGAAGATAGTGAGATGGTTCGTGAGAGTACTTATGATATATTGAGTGAGTTTTTTACTCATGTAGATATAGCTATAAATGGAAAAGAGGGACTACAACAGTATATAGATTTTCATAAAGGTAATAATAGTTTTTATGATATAGTCATCACTGATATAAATATGCCAAAGATGAATGGTATAGAGATGATTGAGCATATATTTGTAGCAAATTCAAAAGCCCATATTATAGTTATGTCTGCTCATGATGAGTCTAAATATCTTCTTAAACTTATAAATATGGGCATATCAAACTTTATATTAAAACCTATAGAGATAGTGAGATTTAATACTGTAATAGAGAACATAATAGAGAATATAATAAATGAGAAGAGACTAAATCACTATCACAATAAAAGAGAAGAGATAAGTAAAAATCTTCAAAAATCCAAAGAGACAGCAGAGAACTCGTCTAAACAAAAGAGTCAATTTCTAGCCAATATGTCTCATGAAATTCGTACACCACTTAATGCTATTGTTGGGTTTATCTCTATACTCAACGATAAAGAGACAGATGAAGAGAAACTAAAATATCTTAATATAATCAAAAAATCATCAAATACACTACTTCAAATAATTAGTGATATATTAGATGTGAGTAAAATAGAGAGTGGAAAATTAGATATTGAGCCTGTTGATTTTAATCCTTATGAGAGCCTTATCTCTATAGGAGACCTTTTTCAATCTAAAGCTATTGAGAAAGGTGTCGTACTAAAGTTTAAATATAATAACTCTCTTCCTCAGAGCCTATATTGTGATGTACTTAGAATAAAACAGATACTCTCAAATCTATTATCAAATGCTATAAAATTTACTCCCAAAGGCTCTGTAGTTAAATGTATTATCTCTTATGGTAAAGGTAGATTAAATATTAGAGTCAAAGATTACGGTATAGGTATAGCTTTAGATAAACAAAGTTTTGTATTTGATGCCTTTTCTCAAATAGAAGGAACTACAAAAGAGTATGGTGGTACAGGATTGGGATTAGCTATATGTAAAGAGTTGTCTCACATGTTAGGTGGAGACCTCACACTACAAAGCGAAGAGGGCAAAGGTAGTATATTTACACTCTCTATCCCTATAGCTATATCCAAAATTCAAGAAGTTGTTGAGGTAGAAGAGATTATTGAAGAGAATTTTGAGAAAGACAATCTCACAGGACATATACTAATAGTAGAAGATTATGAAGCAAATCAGATGTTTTTGGGTATTATTTTAGAAAATGCAGGAATGACTTATGATATAGCCAATAATGGTCTTGAGGCGATTGAGATGTTCAAAAAGAACTCTTATGATTTGATATTGATGGATGAGAATATGCCTAAAATGGGTGGTATCGCTTCAACCAAAGAGATTAGACAAATAGAAGATGAGAGAAAAATCAGACATACTCCTGTAGTATCACTCACAGCAAATGCTCTAAAAGGAGATAGAGAACGATTTTTAAGAGCAGGAATGGATGATTATCTTACAAAACCTATAGAACCAGCTAATCTATTAAAAATAATAAATAACTTTTTGATTATGCCAAAGGAGTTCTCATCCAATATTTAATATTTATTTTCCTACTATTTTCTTATTTTCTTTTTATTGAAGTAGATGGTTATCTTAATACAAAAATCTTTTTTGGACTTGCCATATCAATACTTCTTCTTATTCATAGGCAACATGTCCTAAAAAGAGAAAATCAAAAACTAGAGAATGCATATAAAAAGATAAATAAACAGCAAAAAGAGCTACGAGAACAGAGAAGCGTTACAGAGCTTATATTTAATCATAGTCAAGATGCCATACTCTTTTTTGAAAATGGTATATTTACAGAGTGTAATGCCTCAGCTGTTAAGATGTTTGATTATGCGTCCAAAGAAGACTTACTTAGTCATTCAATATCTGACTTCTCTCCTACATATCAGCCAGACGGAGAGCTATCTTCCAAAAAAGCTGAGAAGATGATGGCTATAGCATTTGATAATGGTGTTCAGAGATTTGAGTGGATAAGTAGAACATCTACAGGAGAGGAGTTTTGGGTAGAGATTACACTTACTCCAATAGATGTAAATTATAAAAATATTGTACATGTGATATGGAAAGATATAAGCAAACAAAAAAGATTAGAAGATGCTAATGCTAGACTTACTCAATCTTTGGAGAGAAAAATTAATAGTGCTATGAGTAATCTTAAAAAATCTCAAACACAAGCAAAACTAGGCTCGTGGGAGTTTAATATTCAAACAGATGCTATAGTATGTAGTGATGAGATATTTAATATATTTGAGATACCTCATAATATGACTCTACTATCTTATCAAGCCTTTGTAGATGCTATTCACCCTGATGATAAAAAAAGAGTAGATAAAACATATAAAGATAATCGTAAGATAAAAAAGTCTTATGAGATAATACATAGAATTGTAGTACCAAGTGGTATAAAATATGTAAAAAAACAGTGTGAGACTACATTTGATAGTAAAGGTAAAGCACTACTTTTGGTAGGTACAATACAAGATATTACAGATGAGCAGAGTGCCAAAGAGGAGCTAGAGCAGAAAAATGAGATGCTATTTCGTCAATCTCGCCTAGCACAGATGGGAGAGATGATAAGTATGATAGCACATCAGTGGAGACAACCACTTAATGCTATATCTCTTACAACTGCATCTTTGCAACTCAAAATTGATAATGACCATTACGATGAGTTCTTTTTCAAGAGTAGATTACATAGAGTCTCTAATTATGTGCAACATCTATCACTAACTATAGAGGATTTTAGAAATTTCTTCAAACAAAATAAAGTCAAAGAGGAGCTTACTTTTGATAAGGTAATAGAGAATACGCTACTAATCATAGGAATAGAGTTAGAGAATAACAGTATAGAGATAGAGTCACACTCTCAAACTCATGGTAAGATGTACTCTTATTATAATGAGCTACTTCAAGTGACACTAAATATCATAAAAAATGCTAGAGATGCTCTCTTAGAAACAGAGGTTAAGAAGCCAAAAATTATAATTAGAACTTACTCTATTGATGATGATAAAGTGGTACTAGAGATAGAAGATAATGCAGGAGGAGTAGATAAGGCGATTATGGATAAAATATTTGAGCCTTATTATACTACCAAGAATGAGCATGAGGGTACAGGATTAGGACTCTATATATCCAAAATCATAATAGAAGAACATTGTGCAGGAGTATTGAGTGTAACCAATGGTGAATATGGTGCAATATTTAAAATTGTACTTAATCGTAACATATAAAAGAACAAAGGATAATATAAGTATGCAAAGAATTATAGAGACAAGTATAGAGATAGCTTCAAATCAATTTAAATCATTTGGATTTAATGAAAAACAGATTTTATCATTAACTGAATCAGGAAAAAAAGATTTGACAAATGAGCTAATAAATCTAAAAGGGTTATTAGAAAAGGATAAGATGAATAGACTCAATATTGACCTATCTATACATGCTATAAAAGGACTACTATCAACAATGGGCAACAAAGAATTAGCAAGAAAGCTAAGCTCCACCCATGATGAAGAAGATGACGATAATAATATTAAAGTAGAAGAGATAAAAAGTGTTTTAGAGTTGTAGTAGTGAAAACTAGATTGTCAAATTAAAAGACAATCTTACCATCACTCTGCATTCTCATTATTATACCTTTTGCCATCTTATGCCCCTGATAGGCTGATTTACGACACCACTCAATGGCTTTCTCTTTATCCTCTTCACACCCTAGCCCCAAATCATATAAAGCACCTAAATTAAACTGTGCTTTTGCATTACCACTTTGAGCTGATTTATGAAAAAGAACAAATGCCTTTTTGTAGTCTTGCTCTACTCCAATACCTTCCCTAAACAACGCACCTAAGTTATTATAAGCATCCATATTTCCTCTCTTAGCTGATTCCTCATACCAAAAGGCACTCTCACTTTCATTCTTATCACAACCCTCACCATTTTCAAGCATCAAAGCTACTTCAAACTGAGCTAAAGGGACTTCACGAGTAGCAGACTCCAAATAATAATCAAATGCCCTTTTTGTATCTTGTACCACTCCATAACCTCTAAAGTAGAGATAACCCAAATAATAAAAACTCGTAGGTTCTTTCTGTTCTTCTAATACTAGATAAAGCTCCAAAGCCTTATCATACTCTTTTGCCATCAAGGCTTTATATGCTTCTTGTACCATGCTATCTCCAAAGAAAAATTTGTGGATTATACTAAAAAATTGATTAAAGAGTGGAAAGTATTTGAGGGAGTACAAGCTCCCATGAAAATATCATGGAAACTTTGGAAAAATTATCTCTGACGACACTTAAAAACACCAAAAATATTACCTATTTTGTTGCTTCTTCTGTTATAAGTACGGATAGAAAATTGTCTTTTATTTTTATAGACATAGATAGTTGTTGAACTTCCATACCATCTTGTATTACCTGCCTTAGCTCTACCACGACGGAGACTATCTACTTTACGACCCTTTGCATTATAGAGTGACATTTTACTACCATTTGATGATTGCCAAATTTTTGCATAGAGATTTCTTTTATAATCTTTACATGTAAAAGTTGTAGCATTAATCATTGATACACCAAAGACCATGATTAATATTACCGTTATAACTCTCATTTGAACTCCTTTAAAATATTTGTAATTTGCTTTACCTTATATGTTGGCTCAGCTTTTTTATTATATCTTAAAATTTCTTAATAATTATAATAGTAAATCAATCCCTAGTAGAAGTCATACCAGCACCTAGCCAGTTTTGTAAACCACCTCTATACCATTTGATATTCTCCAAAGGATAACCAATCTCTTCTAATGCTCGTATCATAGCTACCGATTGACCACACCAAGGACCATTACAAAATATCACTACCTCTTTGGCTTTATCAAAATTGAGAGTCTCGTTTTTGTTTATTACTACACCCAAATCTTTTAGATGTGCTTTAAATTCAAAGTGAAATCGTTCTCTATCTTTAAAATGTTTGAAAGACATATTAACAGCCCCTGCGATAGTTCGATACTCATACCAAGACTCTGTTCGTCCATCTATAAGTACCTTTTTCTTATCACCTTTTGAAATCTCTTTCATAAAAGCCAATACTTCAAGCTCACCGTAAGTCTCTATATCTTCATCAAGTGAAATTGGCAATAGTTTACCTGTTGTATGCACAAATGTTGAGGTACACTTTTTGGGTACTTTTGGATTGGCATAGTTACCTGTCCATACCATATCGTTATTGATAGGGATTTTAAGACACTCTTTTGGGATATATCTCTTAACCTCTATATCTTTTTTAACTCCTTTGGCATCAGTCACCGACATAATAATACCATCATACTCAAACCCAACTCTAGCTATAGCCAAAGAACCTACAAATAAAAATAAAACTACTCTGTAAAACATAACCTATCCTTTTGTTTGAAATTATGTTTTATCATATCATAAAACTATATAAATTTAGACATTCGTAGCTACTTTATAAGTAGGGTCATCTTCCTCATAAGTACAAAACTCTCCTGCTATTCTTAGTGTCTTTTTACAATCTTCTGATAGGTGTCTTATGGTGAGTCGTTTCCCTGATTTCTTGTATCTCTCTGTGATATTATCTATCGCTTCAGCTCCTGAGCTATCCATCACTCTAGCATCTTTGAAATCTATAACTACATCATCAGGGTCATTTTCTATATCAAACTGCTCATTAAATGATGTTACAGAGGCGAAAAATAGGGGACCTTCCATACAATATATCTTTTTGCCATCTATTGTACTAGTCTTAGAAAATATCTTGGCGTGTTCCCACGCAAATACAAGTGCTGAGATGATGATACCTGCTATCACAGCTACAGCCAAATCTTCAAATATAGTGATGATGGTCACAGTCACAAGAACAAAGGCATCAGAACGAGGCATTCGGCGTATTCGTTTGATAGATGAGAACTCAAATGTACCTATACTTACCATAAACATAATCCCAACAAGAACTGCTATAGGGATAATAGAGATAACATGAGAGAAGCTCACTACCATTATGATAAGCAATACAGAAGCCGTAAATGAAGAGAGTCGCCCCAAACCACCTGATGTGAAGTTGATAACCGATTGTCCTATCATCGCACACCCTGCCATACCTCCAAAAAGTCCTGATGTACTATTTCCTACACCCAACGCGATACACTCTTTGTTTCCAGAACCTCTCTCTCCACCCATCTCATCAAGTACAGATAGAGTAAGTAATGATTCAATAAGCCCCACAAGTGCGACAATCAAAGCCACAGGCAAGATAATAGATAGAGATTCAAAAGTAAATAGGTTCATATCAGGCATCATAAAACTAGGCATAGAGACATTAGATAAGTCAGCCAAATCACCAACAATCTTTGTAGTAATCTCTCCAAAATAGACCACCAAAGTTACTACAATAATAGCCACAAGTCCAGCAGGAACTGCTTTGCTAAGTTTTGGTAAGAACTGCATAGTAGCCATAGTAGAGATAATGATAATATACATTATATAATTTTCTTGAAAAGAAGCTTTAACTATCTCTATCCACGAGCTATAACTCTCGATATTGGCAGGGGCGAGAAATGGCAATTGAGCAAGAGCGATAACGATAGCTAAACCATTCACAAATCCAAAAAGAGCAGGTTGAGGTACAAGACGGATAAATTTACCCATCTTCATCAATCCGATAGATATCTGAATGAGTCCTGCAATAATAGAGGTAAAGAGAATATAGTGCAACACCATCATACCAAGTTCATCACCACTAAGTACAGGATACATAGCCTTAACAGATAATCCAAGCCCCACAAAGACCACAGCCACAGCACCAGTAGCTCCAGAAATCATCCCAGGTTTACCACCGATAATAGAGGTAATAAGCCCAATAATAAAAGCTCCATAAAGTCCAACGACAGGACTAACTCCTGCGATAAAAGAGAAAGCGATGGCTTCAGGCACTAAAGCCACAGCCACCAAAGCACCCGAGAGAATGTCATTTTTGATATTTTTTTTTGAATAGTTTTGAATATTAAACAAGAAAAATCCTTACATATATTAGTTTAACGAAATTTTATCATAATAGTTTTATATAGAGGTTTGATTAAACCTACAACCTCAATAACTCTACCAATTCCCCTCCGTCAAATTTATCACCTTGGGCTTCATTGCCTTCGTATATTCCTGCTTGTAGGGCTTTTTTCTTCTCTTGTAGTTTGATAATCTGCTCCTCTATACTGTTTTCTACTATGAGTTTATAGACAAATACAGGTTTGTCTTGTCCTATTCTGTAGGCTCTATCTGTGGCTTGATTTTCTACAGCTGGGTTCCACCATGGGTCATAGTGAATGACTGTATCTGCTTCTACTAGGTTGAGTCCTACTCCTCCTGCTTTTAAACTGATTAGGAATATTGAGGCATCTCCTTTGGTAAATGCTTCTATCGCCTCTTCTCGTTTTTTTGTTGAGCCTGTGAGTTTGGTGTATGAGATATTTCGTTTTTTTATCTCTTCTTCTAGTATAGACAACATAGAGGTAAATTGTGAAAATACTAATACTTTTCGCCCCTCTAGGTTTAGGTCGTCTATGAGTTCTAAGAACATATCTAGTTTGGCTGACTCGTGGATATTCTTGGCACTCTCTAGCTTCAATAGTTGAGGGTGGCAACAGACTTGTCTAAGCTTTAATAGTGCGTCAAGTATGGTGATATGGCTTCGTGAGAGTCCTTTACCTGCTATCGCTTCTCTTACTTTTTGCTCCATTGTTACTCTTATATTTTCATAGAGTTTTGCCTGTTTTTCATCAAATTTGGCTTTTTTGATTATCTCTGTTTTGGCAGGGAGTTCTAAGACTACCTCATCTTTGGTTCTTCTTAATATAAATGGAGCTATTTTTTTATTTAGTAGCTCTCTTCTTTTTTTATCAAACTCTTGTTCTATAGGGTTTTGATAAAATGATTTGAATGTTTTAAGATTGTCCAAAAATCCACTCATCAAGAAATCAAATATCGACCATAACTCTCCTAAGTGGTTCTCTATAGGTGTACCACTTAGGGCTAGTTTATAGTCTGACCTAAAAGATTTGATAGATATTGCTAGTTTAGTTCTTGGATTTTTTATCTTTTGGGCTTCATCAAGTATTATATACTCAAATCTCTCCTCTTTATATTTATCTTCATCTCTTTGGGCTAGTGAGTATGTCGTTAGTATAATATCATGGTCTTTGATTTGGTCAAATTTAAATGCTCTATCAAGACCATACAGTTCCAAAAAGTTTAAATTTGGTGTAAACTTCTTTATCTCATTTTTCCAGTTTCCTATAAGTGAAGTTGGCATAACAATCAAAGATGGTTTGGTAAGCTCCCCTCTCTCTTTGAGGATTTGTAAGAATGCCAAAGTCTGCACTGTTTTACCTAGTCCCATATCATCAGCCAAAATACCACTAAATTTAAACTCATGCAAGAAATTGAGCCAACTTATACCAAACTCTTGATATTCTCTTAATTCGGCTTGTAGATTGGGTGATGGGGTTATAGGCTCTATCCCTTTAAAGTTTTTTAGCTTTTTAGAGAGTCCTTTTAGTTCAGTTGCACCTTTCCATATAATATCAGCATCTTCATCTATATCCAAAAGGTGTGCATCAAATGGTTTGATAATCAAATTATCACCATCTTTCCTATCAAATAGTTCAAAGATAGTTCTTAATATCGGTTTAATATCTACAGCATTGATATGTAAAAACTTACCATTTTCCATCTCTAGGTTAAGCTTTGGAGGAAGGTCTTCTACACTATTGAACTCTTTAAGAAGTGATGATACTATCGGTAAGAGAGATACCTTTTTACCACCAATCTCTACAGAGAATGAGAGTGAAAACCACGGATTGGTATCAGTTGTCTCACTACTCTCCACTGTAACTGTATCTATATACTCAAATTGATAGTTGAAGTTATCAGCAATATCTATCTCCCACCCTTTCTCTATAAGTATAGGAATGGTATCAGTCATAAACTCTCTCCATCTCTCAATGGCTATCTGTATGGATAAATCTGAGGAGCTTAGATATGCCAAAGAGTTTGGTTCAAATATAAACCCTAAATTCTCTATACGCTCTCTAAAAGATGACTCTTTTTCTATATCTCTAATAACCTTTATATTTTGATTATTTTTAAATATTACAGAGGTATCACCTTTGGAGTGAGACGCTACCTTATACTCATCATATAAAAATTCAAGCTTCATAAGATGCTTATTTCCACTCTCTCCATATAGAGATAGATGAGGTATTGGAATAGCTTCTACCTCTCTACTCTCCAACTGCGAGGGAATAGGAAAATCTATATTTGGTAACTTCTCTAATATCTGCTGAGTCACTTCGAGAAGATTTTGATTTGGAATAGGAGGAGCGTTGAGCATAAACTCTAAAGTGCCATTAGTATAGTTGGAATCTATAGAATATATATGATTAGTTGTCGAGTCTATACACAATAGAGGGGTTGAGGTTGATATTAGATACTCATCATCTCTTAGATTTGTGACAATTTCACTACTACTCTCTCCCTCTTTCCATGCAAACTCCAATGATTTAGGAGAACTCTCTCCAAAGACTAATGGTTGCATACTAGATTGAAAATAACATTTACCACTATCTATAAGCTCTTTTAAAACTATAGTTCCATATTGTCCTCTAAATTTAATAGGTTGAGAGTATCTATCTATACTGCTATCTATTAAATTATATAAAGAGGAGATAAGTTTTTTATCATTATCATCTATATAGTCTTCTTTTGTATAATCATGAAAAACAGTATCTCGTGATACAAATGAGCCTTTTGATAGAGAGCCATTTTTAAGTAATTTGGCTTTATAAAATTCAATATCACTACTATCATTGGCTTTATATTCAAACAGTCTATATATCAATGCACTTTCAGCAGGTTTTGTTTTATTTGAAGTTAGGCTACTTATCTCCAATATTTTATCTAGCCACCCCTTGGTCTCTATATTTATCTCATCTTCTTTAGTCTCGACTTCTTGTGCCTGACTAACTATTTCAAAGAGTACAGCCACAACATGTTTACAGTTATATCCTACAAAACAGCTACACTCTCCATGTATCATTATACTTTTCCCACTATCTTCTATAGTTATCTGTTGGTCATACTTATTATCTTCACTACCCTCTACCTTTGAAAATAGAATAATATTAGCATCTCTATTATTCTTATACTCTTTAGACTCAATTACCTTATTAGAAGAGTAATATTGTTTACCTCTTTCTATTGTTTTTTCATCAAAAATATTGTATATATGGTCTATTGAAATATCTATAATCTCCATCTAATTACACATTCAAATAATAATCAAGCGTAAATCGCATATCTTCATCTAATTCCATATTGTTTCTCATCCATTTTATATAGTTGAGGTCTGTACTTACCACTTGTGCTACCTCTTTGTCTTTATGTTTACCAAATCTAAATCTCTTCATCATTACAGGGGTATTGGTAAGCTCTGCTAGTTTAGTCATTGGGTGTATTGATGGATATCCCTCTTTTACCAATTGTACAAGCTTAGATAGTAGTAGCTTCATTACAAGTACATCACCTATAGCATCATGCGCTTTTATTGTGATATTTAGTTTCTCTGCTTCAGCTTTTTCTATTTTGTAGAGTTCTAGTGAATATCTTAGATATTGAAGTCTGTGGTAAGGGCTATTAGGTAATAGGTGTTTTGCACATCTTAGAGTATCTATAAGAGTATATTGGTTCTCAAACCCCTCCTTTTGTATCATTCCCAAATCAAATTTAATATTATGGGCTATTAGGTAATTTTCCTTTTTATTAAGTTCTAATATCTTTAGAGTAAAGTCTAACTCATCATACAACCCTTTCTCTGCTATCATATCAGGTGTAATGTTGTGTACTTCCATAGCTTCTATGGTTATTGGTACTGGGGCTAGACATAGTTCATCATATACCTCTATGTTATCTCTATCATGAACTATCATCGCACCAACTTGGATGATACGGTCTTCTTCTTGGTTTCCTGTAGTCTCTGTGTCCAAAAGTATATATTTTGCCATCATTGCTCCTGTATTTATTTTGGTAACATTCTATCATTAATAAGATAAAGGATATAATTTCTTAAAAAGGATACTAATGCATTCACACTTTACCTCTATTATATCTCGTGGATTTGGGCGATTTGCCTCTAGGGAATTTTCACCTACTATTCAAGGATTTATCAATAGAAGCTATGTAAGATTGATGGGACTAGATATGAGTGAGTTTGAAAATGCTAATAGCTACAAAACACTCAATAAACTCTTTACAAGGGCATTAAAGACCCCTAGAGAGATGCCACTTGATGATAATACACTCATATCAGGAGTCGATGCTCTTATATCAGATTTCGGGACTATTCTTGATGGAAAAGCGTATCAGATTAAAGGTATGTCTTATAATATAGAGAGACTATTTGGAGAAAACCATAAGCACTGTATAGATGAGGTAGAGGGAGGAGAGTTTGCCAATTATTATCTATCACCCAAAGATTATCACCGTTATCATAGTCCCATGGATTTGGATATATTATCTATCACTCATATCCCAGGTAAACTATATCCTGTAAACTTTCCACTTTTACGAAACAAAAAAGATCTGTTTATAGAAAATGAGCGCGTGGTGATGGAGTGCATGGACAGTTTGAAGAGAAAACATATCTTGGTATTAGTAGGAGCGTTAAATGTAGGTAAAATGGTAATCTCATTTGAAGATAGTATAAATACCAATAGCGATATAAGAGAGCCAAAACACTATGAGTATAAGGATTTAAAGCTTAAAAGAGGAGAGATGTTTGGTTGGTTTGAGATGGGTTCTACGATACTTACATTTTCGCAGAAAGAGTCTATAGTTACAAACCTATATGTAAATCAAAAAGTATCTTTTGGTGATATAGTAGGAATGATAAAAGGAGAATAAAATGATGCACATCAAAGAGATAGAAGAGTATGCAGAGGTACGAGCCAAAGCGAGGGCATATCTATGTTATATGATGGGACGAAATCTCTCTAATGCTATCAAAAATGGAGATATAGATTCAGTTTTAAATAAACTAGAAGATATAAGTCATGCTATAGGTAGAACAGAGTCTGTTTATGCTCTTGACTATAATGGCATACAGATAGTAGAGACGGTATCTAAACATGTGGCTATCAAAGGTATAGGCAAAGGTGAAGATAGAAGTGATAGAGCATATTTCTATCGTACAATCAAAGAGCATAGATGTTCACTCACAGACCCATATCCATCGCTTATAACCAATACCATGGTAGTCACTTCATCTTTTCCTATATATGATAGTGAAGATAACCTCATCTGTATAATATGTGTTGATATATCACTTGATAATATCCTCAAAATGGTACATCCTAGCTCTATAGACTCTTTGGCAGGGAAAGTTAGTAAACTTACATATACAGCATTTGCTATAGCATTGGGTGCTGTCTCTATTTTACTATTTCTCAAAGGTATTAGCACATTTTTCCACTTTGGTTTAGATTTGGAAACTATAAATATAAATGAGATATTTAAAGCTACTATTTTGCTCACTCTCTCTCTAGCGATATTTGACCTTATCAAAGCAATATTTGAAGAAGAGGTGCTAGGAAAAGAGAAGAAAGATGGCATGGGAGACTCTCACCAAACAATGGTAAAATTTTTGGGTTCTATTATTATCGCTCTCTCTATTGAGTCCTTGATGTTGGTATTTAAGTTTGCCCTAACAGCTCCTGATAAACTCCAATATGCTGTATATCTAATAGCAGGTGTATCTCTACTACTTGTGAGTCTCTCTATATATATGAAATTCTCTCGTGTAGATAATTCTAGATAAAAAGAAAGAAAAAATATGAAAAAAAAAGTAATTATATTTGATATGGACGGAACGCTAGTAAATAGTGCTATTACTATAGCCAATGCTATAAACTTCGTACGTAAAAACTTAGGTTTTGAGCCGATGGATAGTGAGTTTATACTAAGTAAAGTAAATGAGCACTCACACAACCCTGCAAAGCTATTTTATCATAGTGAAAAATTTGAAGCAGACCATGAAAAGTGGTTTTCTCAATACTATACACAAAACCATGCAACAGAACTAGCACTATATAATGGTATAGAAGAACTCCTGCTTACTCTCAAAGCAAAAGGCTTTAAAATAGCCGTTGCTACCAATGCTTACAGAGTATCTACGATAGAGTCACTTACTCATTTTGGTATATATGAACTATTTGATGCTATTGCGTGTTGTGATGATGTAAAGAATTGTAAACCAAATCCTGATATGTTGCATAAGATACTTGATGAACTAAACTACAAATCAGATGAAGCGATATTTATAGGAGATGGAGAGAGAGACGAGTTAGCAGGTAAGAGAGCCAATATAGACTATATAATGGTAGAGTGGGGTTTTAGTGACCATGGTGATGCTATTAATACAGTGAAAGAGTTGGAAGAACTACTTATTAAATAGCTGTAGGGATAGACTACTTTTCTATTCTAAAAAGCCTATATAACTATATAATTCACTCTACAAATTGAGAATATTAAAACTATAAAAGATAGTATCCCCTATACTAGTTTTTATAGTTTTTCATTTTTACTTCCAACCCATCATCAAAAATATAGTAAACTCGTGATGAGGTTTGGATATGGTACTAGCTTTTTCAAACTTAATATCTCTAAATCCCACCTCCATAGCAATATTTCTCAACACCTCTCTATCAAACCCAAAATGAAATACTCCTGTATTATCACTATGAAAAGAGCCATCTTCTGTGTCCAAATCTGCTATTGCTATAAATCCACCATCATCAAGCATATTATAAAATTTTGAGAATAGGGCAGGGGTATCTTCTAAATGGTGGATAGTCATAGATGAGATAATCCCATCAAACTTATCATCTATCGTCTCTATACTCAAATCTTTTTGTATAATGGAGCTTTTGCATTTGATAGTATCACACTTAGCACGAAACTTCTCAAGCATCGCAGGAGAGTTATCCACAGCTATCACCTCACCTACATGAGCAGATACAAAAGAACACAAAAGTCCAGTCCCAGCTCCAAAGTCCATAACTCTCATCTCTTTGGTTAGCGATATATTTGCTACGATAGTATCAGATATACTTTTGGCATTTTGTACTATGTGAGAACTAATATCCCACTCATCAGCTTTCTCTCTAAAATGGTCTGTTTTTTCTGTTTGCATATTTACCTCTTTTTTGTTTAATATATCAGATTTAGCTTAAAATTTATCTCTATATTTTAGTAGGCTTTGCTTCTGTGTCTAATATTAAACACAATAATTTTATCATCTTCAATATCAAATAAAACTCTATAATCTCCTATCCTATATCTATATGGAGGATAATACTCTTTGAGTTTTTTGATATTTGAGACATTGGGATAATCATTTAGATTTTGCATACTTTTCAAAATTTTAATAGCAGAGGTTTTATCTATCTTCTTCAAATCTTTTTTTGCACTCTCTTGTATCTCTACTATCATTCAAAACCTTTAAGCACTTCATCTAAACTATAACTCTTTTCACCATCTTCTCTTCTCTGTTTGGCTTCTAAATAGAGTTGATAATCCTCCTCATCTTTATTGATAGATTCTATATCAAAAGGCTTAATGATTTCATCTTTTACAATCTCTATATCATTACCTATTTTAGATATAAAGTAAATAAGGTGTTCATAGGCATCATTTTTTATATTAAGTGTCAAATTGTGCATAGTGGTATATCCTTTTTTAAAACTATTATAACATAAAATAATTTAGCTATAATTACCCAACCAGCAATCTCAAACCAAAGGCAGACTATGAACTCAACACAACTACTCCCAAAAGAGAACCTACTCCAAGACTCCATGCTCACAGGACATAGAGGATATATTGAATCTATAGCCACTGATAGCAGATATATCGTAAAAGTGGTGGAAGTGATGGGACAGTGAGGATATATGATAAAGAGACCCAAAAAGAGATAGCCACACTCAAAGGTCATAGTGATATGGTAACTTCTGTAGCGATAGAGGGAGATATGGTAGTTAGTGGGAGTGATGATAATACTATAAAGCTATGGAGCAGAGAGACCCAAAAAGAGATAGTGAGTATGGATTATTTTCACTCTAGTCTCTCTTATAGTAACTCTATCTTGATGATAGGTAATGATAGTAGAGTGAGCTTTGTAGATATGAGTAATATATCTAACCCCAAAGATATGGCTCTGTCATTTGATGCGAGGTCACCTATAATATCTGTCTCACTCAAAAAAGATGGAAGCTTCGTTTTCGTATCAAAAGCTGGTGATATATATGCAGATAGACTCAATCAAAATATAGAGTTATCTCACCAAGACCAAGAGAATAAATTCTCTATCAAGACTCTACTACTAGGTGATAGTGGCGTGGGTAAAACGACTCTAGGCAACTGGATAGAGTATGGAGATTATGATAGAGATATAGTCTCTACTCACGGTATGCAGTTTTTTCGGTATGAGTTTAAAGAAGCTATAGAGGTAAAAGTGCGAGGAGAGAAAAAGCATCATAAGTTTGCACTAGATATTTGGGATTTTGGAGGGCAACCTACCTATCAGATAGCACACAAACAGAACTTTGATAATGCTAGACTTGTGCTACTTGTGGCAGATATGAGCCGTCAAAATAGCGATGACAACTCCATAAACTATTGGATAAACTCTATCAAAGAGCATATAGGGGTGATGTGTAGTGAGCAGTTGGGTATCTTTGTGATAGGAACGAACTCTACAGATAAAGCTACAGAGAAAATTAGACTAGAAGAGATAACCAAAAAGATAGATAGTGCTATAGATTGTAAAGTTATTGATAGTATTATAGTAGATGTATCACAAGAGGATAAACCTACACTGATTATTGATAAACTTCAAGAGTATATAAAAACATCTATAGAGATAGAGAGTGAGCATGTGTTGGGGAGTAATAGCCTATTTGTGTTGGAGAGACTTCAAGAGATACGCAAAGAGCAGTTTTGTATAGAAAATATAGAGAGACTCCAAGAGATGATAGGAGATGAAAAAATCTCTATAGGCAATATAGAAGCCACAATCAATCTCCTATCTAGCTACGGTATAGTCGAGAAATTAAAAGAGCATATCATACTAAAGCCATATTGGAAAAATATCTTTGTCAATGCGATACTAGAGTACGCCTCATGCAATAGTATCGTATCTGCCACTATCTCTATGCGTGATTTGATGGGGTATAAATTTGGTGTAGATTTTGATAATCCTCTAAAATCACAAGAGAAGTATAAGAGTGATGAAGAGATATATAAAGAGGAGTTTGAGAGGCTTGATAATGGTATAAAAAGGTCATTTATATTAAGTATAGTAGAGAGGCTACTCACAGACAAGATATGCTATATGCGAAATGGCTCGTTTGTATTTCCCTCTAGGTTTGGAGAGAAAAGAGAGAGATTTGATACGAGTACCTACCATAAGATAGATACCATATCTCTAGTCTCATCCCAAAATGTAGAGGTGACGATAGGTGTGGTGATAGTCTCACTCTACTACGCAGAGCAATATACCATAGTCAAACAGCTAGACAAAGGTGTCAAGATAGAAGACCAAGAGGGTAACAACTACCTCATAGAGTTTGATAGAAAAGATTTATCCAAAGCCAACGATAGACAAAATCAAGCCAATACCACTATCACACTCTACACCCAAAATGATAATAGTGCCAAAGATAGACTATCTCACTTCGTGGAGATGATACTAGAAGATAACCTCTCTCCTATATATGAGTCCAAATCGTTTATGGTCAAAGATAAAGAGACCCAAGAGCTATTAGGAGAGATGCAACTCACTATCAAACCTCATGATATAAATAAGTATAAATTAAATGGTTTCAAACTTGAAGAGATACAGAAGTCCAAAAGTAAAGATAGACGCATACTCTCTAATCTAAAAGAGAAAATAAAATTTGAACATCAAAAGATACTCAAAAAACTAGATAGTATAAGTGATGAGGTCAAAAACGAGTTTAGGATACTTCATCTTAGCGATTTACACTTTGGGAATGATACAGATATAAAAACAGAACTCATACTCCTCAAAGCAGATATAGTACTAAAAGATATAGACTATATAGTCCTTAGTGGAGACTTGACAGCGAAGGCTACTAAAGATGACTTTCGCAAGATTTTTGCATTTATCTCTGATTTGATAGAGTATTTTGGTATAGATGCTCAAAAGGTGATGATAGTCGCAGGTAACCACGACTATAGAGTAGATGAGAAGATATTTCTCAAACGAGATAATAGGAAGTGGGAAAAGAGGTTTGGACACTTTAGCCAATACCTCTATGAGTCACTCTATAATCAATCATTCCCCACAGATATAAATAGACAGATAAAAGTGATAGAGGATGAGAACTTGGTATTTGTACTTATCAATACATCTATAGATATAGACCACTTCAATCCTCTCAAAGTGAGATTTGATACCAAATCCTTTATCAATATACACTCCAATCCACCCAAATATAAATACAAAATAGTAGTAGGACACCACCCACTCAACTATGAGAATAGCTATGATTTTAGTGCTAGTCTCTATAAATTTGGATACAAAATCTATATGCACGGACATGTCCATAGAAACAATCTAATATCATTTCACGATATGATAGCAAGTGACAATCCACTAATACAGATAGGAGCAGGGCTATTTTCTAACCCAAATCAAAAAAGTATGATAGCAGGAGTACCACTAAGATACAATATAGTCACTATAGAAAAAGAGTCCAAAAAAGTAACCATAGATACAAAAGAGCGACAAAATACTGAGCTACCTTGGCAGAAGGCTTATATATATCCTGATGATAATGGAGGTTTTTGTTGTAGTAAGAGTATTTAAAATTGTAGGGTGCTGTTTTAAACGCACCTTTGATGATATTTATTATCTTTTGTAGATTAAGCTCTCTTAATGGTGAGTGATTACGCACCCTATAATTCATAACATAACACTACCACCAAATAAGCCCACTATATCCAACACGCAACCACTTCATAGCACAAAACGGCTATTTCAGACACATAAATTCATAACATAATATAGCATTATGTAAATAAATGGTATAATTAGGGTATTTAGGAGGTAATTATGAAATTGGAAATAGGTGAAATAAATAGTGACTATGCAAGATGGCTCAAATCTTATATGCGTCATCTCAAATATAAAGATGTATCTCAAAATACACTTATACTATATACACGGATACTCAATGAGCTACAGAAGTTTATATCAGAAGAGAAATCAATAGAGATGCTAAAAAATATTGACAAAGAGTTTTTTCTTGATTTTGTGGAGTATAGAGAAGAGAGAAGTAAAAATGGGCATTTTGCCAAAAAGACAAAACAGCTATATATCTCTATACTCAAATCATTTTTTGTATATATTAGTGATAATAATGATGAGTTTTATACATTTGAAAATGAGTTCAAAATATCTATCAAAGGTGCAAATAAAGCCAAAAAAATCAAATATCTCATAGATGAAGAGGTAGTAAAAATAGCCAATTACATAGAAGAGAGAACCAAAAATAGAGGCACAAGATATGACTACATCTATGCCTTAGGGATTAAGCTAATGCTATTTGGAGGATTGAGAATATCAGAAGTATTAGCTCTAAGGCTACGAGATATAACCATATCAGACCTCACCGATGATAATGGAAAGAGAGATATATATGAAATACACCTCAAAGAGACCAAATCAGGAGAGGAGCAGACGGCATTGGTCAAGATAGTAGATATAGAAAATGAGTTGGAGTATTTTGACGATTTGTTATCTGCCAATGATTATATATTTGTCAATCCCAAAAATCAAAATCTAATACACCGAAGTAACTATTACATAGGAGTCAAAAAAATAATGCAAAAAGCAGGAGTAGATAAAAAAGGATTACACATATACAGACACACCTGTGCTATGCAACTATACAGAAAATCCAGAGATATATTAGTAACCAAAGAGAAATTAAGACATAGTGATATAAAAACAACAATGATATATGCAAAAGCAGAGAAAAATGACATAGCCAAAGCGATGAGATAGAGGATAAGTCACAATATTTGGTTTTATTGTAGAATATATATTATGTTAAGTAAAGTGTTTTGTTAATTTATAGGTCGGAATCTTCGACTCCGACCTACACCTCAACATGTTTTTCTCAATAGCTCTCTTACAAACTCTCCATAATTATCTTTCAAAAATATATTTTCCCTATGCCTAGTCTTGAGCATATCAAAATTAATTCTAATATGTGTTTTATAAAAATTCTCTAAAAAAAATGTAGATTTACCACTAGCTTGTAATCCTATAAATATCACTCCACACATTTTACTCTCCTTTTGACTTTAGTATATCAAAAAGTATTTTAAGATTTGATTTTTTATTGAGAAGTGATTAATAGATATGCTAATTATCAGTATCATTAGTCACTATATGGTATAATATGCATACTATATATGTAGAATAAGGAGATGACTATGCATAAATATAGCTATAAAGAGAAGATAGATATACTTTTGGACTATTATAGGTACTCTACTAAATTGGCAGAAGCTCTAAGCGTCCATCGTATGTCTATACAAAATTGGAGAGATGATAGTAGTAATATATCCAAAACAAATAAGCTAAGTATAGATATTCTTTTCTCCAAACACCATATCATACCAAATCTACAAAAGAGTGATGTAGATGCTCTTGTCAAAAAGATAGAGATGCAAAATCATATAAAGTTTATAGACAATATAGATATAGTCACACAAGTAAGTAGAAAAAATGCCTTTGGCTCTTTGGAAGTGGAGGTAGATGATACTGATGAGGAGCTATTTTATAGAGTTGTAGATGGTAATTTTATAGAAAAAGATATAGATAAACGGAAGTTTCTGGAGATGAATAATCTTGCATTTTTGACAAAGCAGGTCTTGATAGATACGAGAAATGGCAGAATAGAGTATATAGATAGTGATATTATCAAAAAATGGCATTTTGGATTGATGGCAGGTATTAGAGATGATGCAGGACAATACTCTACCAAGATACGCATAATTCCAGATACTCAAATCACCCTAACAGCTCCTGATGATATAGCCGATGAGGTGGAGTATTGGATAGGTAAATATAGAGATGTCAAAGGTATATACGATATAGCCCATGCTCACGAACACTTCGAGCTTATACATCCATTTGGAGATGGTAATGGTAGAGTAGGTAGAGTAATTATGGCTCATCAATTTATCAAAAATGGTATATTACCACCGATGATAGATGCACAGAACAAAGCACTATATTATGCCACACTAGAAGAGGCACAAACCAAAGGCAACATCATCCCCCTAGCCTACTTTTTGATAGAAGCTATAGAGAAAATGAAGATGAAATTAGGGATAAGCAAGACTGATATGATATAATTTGGCACGGAAGCTAAAGAGTTGCTTCTCTTGGGCTGTCCCAAGCCCCATCCACCTGTGCTAATGCACCCTTGCAAATTATAATCATTTAATATTTGACAATAGGTTTAGTTTATCAGACTTTGCAAGAATAATTAATGCTGTTGTATCGCTTATTACAATGTTCATATTGTACTATTTAAAAGCATTAAATTCATACTCTATATACTCTTTATCTACTCTAATAAAAGGTATATCATACTTCTCCAAACGCTCCATAACTTCATATTTGGATAGAGTTAAAATAGTGCCTATTTGTCCTATAGAGAGTTCTCCTCTATCATACGACTTCAAAAGATTATACTCTTGTATTTCTAATTTATTTTTTATTTGAAACATCTCTTTGATTGCTTCAACAAACTTCTCTTTATCATTATGAAACTTTGTCTCTAATATATTTAATATAGATGGGTCTTGATATATAGATGCATTCATTATTAACCTTTCTTTCAAATAATAGTACACTAAGTATATCTAATATGCCATCTATAGGTGCTTCTTTTTCAAAAGTGAATAGTGATTATCTGTCTAAGTGGCAAATAAGAGATAAGTTTATCAAGCATACCTCATCTAATATAACTCTTTTGTCTATTAGTCCAATGTAGATTTTACTCTATAAGTATCTCTTTTAGCATTTTATCTTCTCTATAATATTAATTATAAATCATAAATGCCAATGAAATATGATTAATTGTAGGGTGCTATTGCCATAGCACCCTACACCAAAGCTCTTTTAACAAAATACCTTCCCCTCACACAAAAAGTGAGAAAATTCAAAATTCAAAAATACTCTCCTTGCACTACCGAACACACCGAACAAAACTACTAAGTGTCTTATTGCTCCAACGATCATTCCCACTATTGAAATAGACAACCCAAGCCTGAGCAGAATCTTCTCTATTAGTAGTAGATGTCCAAAAATAATCATCTTTTATATTTTTCAATTTATATTTGTTGTTATATATATTTAATAGTTCATCTTTTGTAGGTAGTCTCCAGTCGTTATATCCACCTAGTCTAAGATTTTTGGCATATTTCTCTGCCTCTTTATGGGTGTATCTTTGAGTGATAGGCGTATCTTCTATCATTAGATTATCTATATAAACTATATCCTTATGCATATCTATCATATACTCTATATCTCCTGATACTAAAAAAGCACTATCTATATACAGAGAGTTTCCTCTAGCTTTTACTGATATATAAAACGCTCTCTTCTCTTTCTCTCCAAATAACATCTTGGCATCACTATTGTTAAGCTTTATAGTAGCATTGGGATTTATCTCTTTGATTATAGCCCTTATATCTTTATCCAAATTTAACTTTAGTTCCATAATATGACTATTAGGATTATAGTCTATCATCTTAGCCTTACCTACTAAAAATATAGTATTTTTTACTCTGCTATTGTAGTGATTATCATCTTTAAATTTGTCTTTTACTATTTGTATTTTATCATTTTCTATGGTATATGATATTTTTGTAGAGATATTTTTGGGTTCTACATTTATTTGAACTTCTGTTTTAGTTTGAGCTTTTTGGTGAGGCTAAAGCCGTCACTTCCGATTTATTACCCTGCTCTTTGAGTATATGCCATATAGTCAAGACTACTATTATCGCCATAAGGATATATAACAAAAATGTATATCCACTCATATTTGACATATCTTTGCCCATAGCATCAAATAGATATATAGAGGATAATAGAGCAAATAGTCCTGCTAATGCACTCAAAGTTTTGTTATTTTTGAAATAATCAGCAAAGACTGCTCCATTTGTAATTACGAAAATTACAGCCCAAAATATTACTTTTAATGTTGTTGGTATTAGCATATTAGAGTTTCCTATTTTTTAGGTTTATTATATCGCAAGTGTGTTTATATGCTTATGATAAAGATACTCATCCATTTTAGATTGATTGTAGGTCGAAGTGTCTCACTCCTACAAATATTTATTATAAGATTAAGCTTCTGTCGGAGTCGGAGACTACCGACCTACACCTCAATGCCAATGAATTTAAGCTTTTTTACTCTTCAATGATTTATCAGCAAAAACTCATCAATACTCTTGACTTCTATTCCCTCTATGGGTGCTTCTTTTTCAAATGTGATGAGGCAACAGTTGGTAGAGATACTGCTAAAGTGAGTAAATGCGTCTATCTCTCTTTTTTTTGTTTGGAGACTCTCCATTATATAAGTCACTTGATACAATATATTTTCACTATAAAAGTCTATCTCTTTACCATCTTTGAGGTAAAATAGCTCTTTATCTTTTCTATCTAAACTGATAAAAACCCAGTTTTCTAGGGCATTTCCTAGATTTTTGCTATTTGTTGAGGCTACTTGCATTAGTCCATTGTCTAGTGCATATATCTTTTTGGTTGATTTTATTCTCTCTTTGATTTTGTTGTGAAATCTATCTATTCTTTTGAACAAAAATACATCTTCAAAGTAGTTGATATACTCTTTTATACTCTTATCACTCACTCCAAATATATCTGAGAGTGTGCTATAGTTTAGCTGTGTGGTGATATTGGAGAGAAGATAAAAAAATAGTCTCTCCACTATTTCACTATTTCGTATGCTATACCTTGGTACAATGTCTTGGTAGATGATATTTTTGATATAACTCAACAATATATCTCTCTTGATACTCTCATCAGATATTTCCATCACCTCATAAAAACCACCCCACTTTAGATACTCCTCTTTGGCTCTATATATCTCTATCTTATTTGAAATTTGTTCCAATTCATTGGAGTAATTTATCTCTTTAAAATCCAAAAATTCTGTGAAGCTAAATGTACCTAGATGTATATTTAGACTTCTACCACTAAGTAGAGTATTGAGTTCATTTGACAACATTGATGAGTTTGAGCCTGTAATAATATACTTAATATCACTACTCTCATATTTACTTTTGATATATACTTGCCACTGATTGAAATACTGTATCTCATCAAATATGACATATATCTTCCCTTTAGGATTAAAGAGCTTGAGGTATGCATCGTAGATAACACCTAGATAATTAGGGTCATGTCTAAACTCCAAAAAATATGGGTGTTCTAGGTTTACCAAAAGTATATTTTGGACATCGGTACCAGTTTTAATCAGATGATTTATAGCCTCTTTGGCCAAAGTGCTTTTACCACATCTGCGTATCCCTGTGATAGTGATTATCTGTCTAAGTGGTAGATAAGAGATAAGTTTATCAAACATATCTCGCTTAAGATAACTCTTTTGTCTATGAGTCCAATGTAGATTTTGCTCTATAAGTATCTCTTTTAGCATTTTATCCTCTATAATATTAGTTTAGTTCCTAATATTATAGCATTATAGGTAAGTATAGTTCTTG
>JASFZJ010000091.1:0-31429 GCA_045267865.1 Sulfurovum sp.
AAAGGAATATCAAGCTTATAAATATTACTCATAATATCAGAAAATCTTTGGCTCAACTCCTCTACATCTTCATCTTTTATCTCAAATATTAGTTCATCGTGTATCTGTAGTAGCATTGAGGCGTTTAAGTTCTCTTCTCTTATGATTTTATCTACTATTTATTTTTAAGTTTTTCTTGATACCCCTCAACACTATATTGAGAAGTTTCATTTGGATGTATTTGTAATAAATTTCTCCACTGAGAAAAGTTCATATCATCTATCATAACTTGTGGTTTGGGTAAAAATCCTACAAAACATTCTTCTATTCCAAACTCTTTTGCACTAGCCTTAGCATATTCAGCACCACCAGAACTCCAACAATAAAGAGTTGCTCCATCATTTTTCAATTGTTTAATATGCTCTATCACAGAAGGTATAGCTATCCGTTTAGCAATATAGTTACGAACAAAAGTCTCATCAACATCTATATAAATATAAAATGGTTTTTTCATTTTCTTCTCTCTTTCTATACTTTTTAATTATACAAGGTTCGATATTAAATTATTAACTTAATGGCATGGTATTATGAAATAAAATAAATTTTACTCATCCTACTTCAACTCCCCCCAATTATCTCCAATATTTACAGAACATTCCAAATCAAGAGATATTGAATGAGTTAAACTATAACTGGTAGAGTTTATTATCTTTATAAGGCTATTTTTATTTTCATCTTCAAAGAGAGAATGTCTATCATTTGTCCGTATTAAAAATGACTTTTTTGAACCTTTGGTAATGATAGCTTTATGTAACAATGTAATCGCCTCTTCTAATGTCTCATCCTCTTTTTGGATACGAACTAAAATAGGACTATCTTGATATGTCTCTTTGAGTATAGCATCAATTCCCCTATTTCTTTGGACAGGAATATACTCTACATTATGTAGGAATTTTTCAACTAAATTATCCACATTATTATAAGAATCTTTCCCTTTTTTGAGTAGATTAGAATCACTTTTTATAGGGTTAGAGAGTCTTGATTTGGTAAGCTCTATAGCCTCTTTGGATATATCAATGCCTATAACTTTTCTATTATTTAGTTTCCCTGCCACAAGTGTTGTACCACTACCACAAAAAGGGTCTAGGATTGTATCACCCTCATTTGAAGCTATCTCAATAATCCTCTCCAATAATATAATAGGCTTTTGAGTAGGATAACCCACTCTCTCTTTTGCTTTTGGATTGAGATATGGTATCTCCCAAACATCATTAAGAGGGACTCCTTTTTTGCTATCACCATTTATCGTATTTCCATTTTTATCTTTGGCATAAACTGTTTTACCATCTTTATTTCTTACTCTTTTTTGTAATATTTGGTCTATATTTGTGGTTGTAGAGTAATCATTATAGAGTCTTTTAAATTTAAAGTCTTTTGTTTTGGAGTAAAAATATATAGTTTGATGAGATGGTAGCAGTCCTTTTTTAGAGTTTGACCATCTTTTATAATACCAAATAATCTCTGATTGAAACTCTTTAATTCCAAAAATATCATCGAGAAGAGCTTTTACTATATGAGTTGAATTTTTATCACAATGGACAAATATACTCCCCTCATTTTTTAAAACTCTTCTCAACTCCTTGAATCTATCAAAAAGAAATTTGGCATACTCTTGGTGACTTTTCCATATATCACTATAACTAAACTCTCTACTTCCATCTCTAGTTTTGAGCTTTTGAATACTATTTGTAAAAAAAGGAGGGTCTAAATAGATTAAATCTATACTCTCACTCTCAAAAGATGGTAAAATGTCCAAACAATCACCGTGTAAAACTTTTTCCATCTTTTTATTTCTCATCTTGATTTGAGAGTGCTATATCTTCTAAAATCTTTTTCAAATCAATATGAGTTTTCTGTTTCACATACTCCCAAGCACTGTCACCATAATAATATTCTCCATCAAGCCCTTTATATAGAGTCTCCAAAGTATTTTGAATTCTTTGAGCTTGTGTTCTGTTTGGATAATAAAACATTACTCTTATCGGTTGATACCCAGCTTCATGAATTACTTTAATTCTAGTATGTTCTTTGGTAATATGGTCACCATCTGTGGTAGCATCTCTCCATTTTATCTCAATAGCGTTATTTCCCTCCAAACAATCAATCTCAAATGTTTTGGGTCTGCTTCCTAGAGTATTTGGTATTTTTCTTGTTTTTGACTCTGGAAACTGTTCCAAAAAACATAATTTGGTAGCCTCTTCAAGAAATAACCCAGCATTGTTATATAAAAATCGTCCTTTATTTTGATACAAATCAATCAAATGCCCCTCATTATCTGTAATACCCAAAACTTTATAGATGAGATAATGTGACTTATCATCAGATTCCATCTCTTCCATTCTATTATCTATTTTAGTTTTTAAATTAAGAGAGTATTTCTTGGCTAACTCTTTTATTTTTTCTTTGATATTTTTCAATGGTTGTTCCTTTTTATTTTCTTTCTTTTTAATAGTAAACTCCCCCCAATTATCACCGATATTTACAGAACACTCTAAAGGAATATCAAGCTTATAAATATTACTCATAATATCAGAAAATCTTTGGCTTAACTCCTCTACATCTTTATTTTTTATCTCAAATATTAGCTCATCGTGTATCTGTAGTAGCATTGAGGCGTTAAGCTTTTCATCTTCTATTATTTGGTCTATTTTATTCATAGAGAGTTTGATTAAGTCTGATGCACTTCCTTGGAATACTGTGTTTACAGACTCTCTCATAAATGAGGCTTTTTGCATACCGTTGGCACTTTCGTAGTCGAAAATTCGTCTTCTTTTAAGCAAGGTCTCTACAAATCCATCTATCTTTACCTGCTCTTGTATCGTCTCCAAAAAGCTTTTTACTGTGGGGAATGATGCGAAGTAGTTGGTTATTATCTCTTTTGCCTCTTTGGTGGTTATATCTAGCTCTTGGGAGAGCTTTTTGGCACCCATTCCATATAGTAGTCCGAAGTTTACAGACTTTGCAAAGCTTCTCTTCTCTTTGGCTTTTTCTGCTCCAAAAAGTTTGGTTGCTGTGGCTAGGTGAATATCTACACCGTTATTAAACGCCTCTATCAATGCGTCATCTTGGGAGTAGTGAGCTAATAATCTTAATTCTATTTGTGAGTAGTCTATACTTACAAGCTTGTAACCATCTTTGGCTATAAATGCCTCTCTTACCTCTCTGCCTAACTCTGAACGAACTGGAATATTTTGGAGGTTTGGGTCTTTGGAGCTTAGTCTTCCTGTGGCTGTGCCTGTTTGTATAAATGATGTATATATTCGGCTATTTGTATCTTGTTGAGATAATTTTAGAAGTGGTGTGATATATGTAGAGAGTATCTTTTGATACTCTCTATACTCTAATAATTTTGGGATTATCGCGTGTTCTTTCTCTAGTGAGTGGAGGACACTCTCATTGGTACTATATCCTGTTTTGGTCTTTTTGCTTCCTTGAAGTCCTAACTCTTCAAAGAGTATCACTCCTAGCTGTTGGGTTGATTTGATGTTAAACTCTCTACCACCTAGTGTGTATATCTCTTTTGTGAGCGTCTCTAAATCTTTGGTGAGTTGTTTTTGAAGTGTGAGTAGCTTATCGCTATCTACTTTTATCCCCAATCTCTCCATACGCATAAGTACATCTATAAATGGATACTCTACCTCTTTGGCTTCATCTATAAGGTGTGTGAGTTTCTGAGTCTCTAGCTCTTTGGTGAGGGCGTGATAGACTCGGTAGGTCATCCATGCATCTTCACCTGCATAAAATGACGCGTCACTTATATATACACTAGAGAAATTCTCACCCTTTTTTACCATCGCTTTAAATGGCTTCATATCATAGTTAAAAAGCCTCTTTGCTAATGTATCTAATCCTACTTTGGTACTTGGATTGAGTAGCCACGCCAAAATCATACTATCACCAAAGATTTTTACCTCATCAAAGTTATATTGGTTATATAATAGAGAGAGGTCATATTTGAGATTTTGTCCTACTACTTTATATTTAAAAAGCCTCTTTATCGCTTCTAGTGCATCACTAAGTGCTACCTGCTCTTCTACTCCTAGATAGTTGTGAGCAATAGGTATATAGTAAGCTTTTTCTTCATCAAAAGCAAAAGAGAACCCTACTATCTTGGCTATTTTTGTATCTAGTCCTGTGGTCTCTGTATCAAAAGCTACTATACTCTCTTGTGGGATAGAGTCTATAATTTCATTAAGTTTCTCTACACTATCAAGAGTTATAGCTTCAAAGCTTGGCTCATCATCTTCCTCTTCTATTTCACGACTATCTTGACCTACTTGTGCTTTTTTGATGGCTTGTTTCATCTCATATAGTTCAAACTCTTCTATCAAACAAGATAGGTAGTTTTTCTCTTCAAGCTCAAAGCTATCTATATCAATATCTGCAAATACATCTTTTCGCATAGTCACAAGCTCTCTTGATAAAAATGCACTCTCTTTATACTCCAATAGTAGCTTTTGAATGCGTGGAGTACCTGCATTTTCTATATCTTCATAAATAGCCTCTAGTGAATGATATTGGTTGATAAGCTTAGATGCTCCCTTGACTCCTATACCTTTGACTCCTTTGATATTGTCGGAGGTATCACCTACAATGGCTTGAAAATTGATAAAATCTTTGGGTTCTACATCAAACTTATCTCTACACCCAGCTTCATCTATGATTTTTCTCTTCATAGGGTCATAGAGTTCTACTTTGCCATCTTCTATCATCTGATATAGGTCTTTATCGTGTGAGACTATGCGTACTTTATAGCCTCTCTCTAGTGCAAATTTCGTAACAGTAGCTATCACATCATCAGCCTCAAAACCCTCACGGCTAAGGTTGGCAAAACCCATCTGCTCTATCCACTCTATAGCGATAGGGAGTTGAGCCGTCAAATCATCAGGGGCTTTTTCTCTATTAGCTTTGTACTCTGGATATATTTCGTTACGAAATGTATCACCTTTGACATCTAGTGCAAACACTAAATAATCAGTACAATGTTCATTGTGTAGAGTATCTATTAGGTTTATAAACCCTGTGAGCAGTCCTGTGGGAAATCCTTGTGAATTACGCAAAGGAGGTAGTGCAAAGTAGGAGCGAAAGAAAAACCCAAATGTATCTATAATCGTTACCGTTTTTATATTTTGCTTCATATTTTTATCCCCATATCCTCTAGCTCTTTGACTAAATACTCACCTGTATATGAGCCTGTTTTTTTATACTCTTTTGCCAACTTCTCTGGTGAACCTGTAGCGATAATATCTCCACCTTTGTTTCCACCCTCTGGTCCCATATCTATTATATAATCTGCATTTTTTATCATATCAAGATTATGTTCTATCACCACTACAGAGTTACCCAACTCCACCAAATGATGTAACACTCCTGTAAGCCTATCGACATCTGCAAAGTGTAGTCCTGTGGTAGGTTCATCTAATATATAGAGAGTCTTTCCTGTATCTTTTCTACTTAACTCTTTGCTTAATTTTATCCTCTGTGCCTCTCCACCCGATAGAGTCGTGGCATTTTGTCCTAAAGTTATATAACCTAATCCAACAGCCGTGAGAGTATTAAGCTTTATTGCTAGTTGAGGTATCGCCTTAAAAAACTCAGAAGCCTCTGAAACACTCATCGCCAATACATCTGAAATAGCTTTACCTCTATATAATACCTCTCTTGTTTGGATATTATATCTCGTACCCTCACAACTATCACACTTGACCATAACATCAGGTAAGAAGTGCATCTCTATCTTTATCTGTCCATCACCTTGACACTTTTCACATCTCCCACCTTTGACATTAAAGCTAAACCTACCTATCTTGTAGCCTCGTATCTCTGCCTCTTTAGTTTGAGCAAATAGCTTCCTTATCTCATCCATCATACCAGTATAAGTAGCAGGATTTGAGCGTGGAGTCCGACCTATTGGACTTTGGTCTAGGTATATTACTTTGTCTAGTTTATTTAGTCCTGTAATTGTGACACCATCTACTTTAGTTATCTTCTTGGCGTGATTTAATAGCTCTCTTGCTACTGGTAAAAGTGTTTGCAAAATAAGTGAACTCTTACCACTTCCACTAACACCAGTGATACATACGAGGTTCTGAATAGGTATTTTGGCATTGAGTTTGGTTATATTGTTTATAGTTACATTTTTGATACCTATCCACTCTTTTTGAGGATTATTGTGAGAGTATCGTATCTCTTTTCGTCCATAGAGATAGTCGGCTGTAAGTGTTTTTGATTTAGCTAATTTTTTGGCATCTCCTGCAAAGACTATCTCTCCACCAAACTCACCAGCCCCAGGACCTATATCTATAATATAATCAGCCGAAAGAATTGTCTCCCTATCGTGTTCTACCACTATTACAGAGTTACCTTTATCTCTTAGTGAATTAAGCATCCTAATAAGCTTCATAGTATCTCTCTCATGAAGTCCAATACTAGGCTCATCAAGTACATACATAACCCCTGTAAGACCTGAGCCAATTTGAGAAGCGATACGAATTCGTTGAGCTTCACCCCCTGATATACTTCTAGCATCTCGTCCCAAAGTTATATACCCCAATCCTACATCATAGAGGAAATATAGTCTCTCATATAGCTCTTTTAGGATTGATGAGGCGATAAGTTTTTGTTGAGAGCTTAAATGCAAAAAACTCTCCTCATCTGCAAAATAGGCGTAAGATTTCTCTATAGGCATATCTATAATATCAGCGATATTTTTACCCTCTATCTTCACAGAGAGAGAACGAGGTCTAAGGCGATGTCCATCACACTTATCACACACTTTTTCGGTCATAAACTCTGATAAATCTTTCTCTTCTTTAAACATATCGTGAGCAAATTTGATTACACCCATCCACTCTCGTTTGAGTTTATGTGTTTTCCATAAAAAATCTACCACTACACCATTACCATAGAGTATAGACTTTTGTTGAGATGCCTCTAACTCTTTATAAGGGACTGTAGTATCTATATTGTTTTGTTTACAAAATGCTATTAGGAATTTATTGTAATAGCTTTTATTAAAGCCATACATTATTTTTACAGCACCTTTATCTATAGATAGCTCTTCATTTATCACCTTCTTTATATCTATCGTGTATCGTATTCCTAGACCATCACAAGTGGGACACGCACCTTTGGGTGAATTAAACGAGAAACTAACAGGTTCAAGTGGCTCAAAACTTAATTTACAATCAAAACAAGCAAGATGTTCAGAAAAATGTAAGTGCTGTCTATCCAAATCAAGCTCTTTATAGTTAAGTACCTCTATCTCCATCTCTCCAAAACTCTCTTTGAGTGCTTTTTCTATATCTTGTCCTATACGGTCTCTACTCTCTTTTTTGACTACTACTCTATCCACTACTACTTTTATGGTGTGTTTTTTGGTCTTTGATAGCTCTATCTCATCATCAAGTCGTACCATCACACCATCTATCATAGCTCTAATATAGCCTTTGTGTCTTAGAGACTCCAATATATCTGCAAATGTCCCTTTTTTCTCTTTGATAAGAGGGGCTGTAATAATTATCTTTGCTCCATTTGGAAGTTTAAGAACTTCTTCTATAATATCAGAAGCCGACATAGAAGAGATAGGTTTATCACATTCATGACAATACTGCTCCCCAATACGAGAGAATAGAAGTCTCAAATAGTCATAAATCTCTGTAATCGTCCCCACAGTTGAACGAGGATTTTTGGAAGTAGTCTTCTGGTCTATGGCGATAGCAGGAGTTAGCCCATCTATCTTATCTACATCAGGTTTCCCCACACGACCCAAAAACTGTCTAGCATAAGATGATAAAGACTCAATATATCGTCTCTGACCCTCTGCATAAAGCGTAGAAAATGCCAAAGTAGATTTTCCACTACCTGAAATACCAGTGATAACTACCAGTCTATTTTTGGGAATAGAAATATCTATATTTTTTAGATTATTCTCTCTCGCTCCATACACATCTATCATATCTTTTGATTTTTTTACCATATTACTCTCTCTTATAACAAAATTTGTTTTAATCAAGGCATTAGTTTACAATAAAAGCCCTATTAATTGAATTATTTCTATATATTTATGGTATTCTTTGGATATAATAAAGAATTAAAGAATTAAAGGATATATCATTAAAACACTTTACCTAATAAGACATGCTAAATCTGACTGGAGTGAGGTTAAGATAGCTGATTTTGAAAGAGGAGTTAAAAAGAGAGGAATAAAAGACCTAAAGACAATGGGTTCTTATCTCGCACTCCGTAAGATACAACCAAATTTAATCCTATCTAGCTGTTCTCTTCGAGCCCAGACTACTGTCAATACATTAACAAAAAAAATAAACTATAAAGGTTCAATAAACTTTATGGAAGAGTTATATCTATCAAAACCTAAAGTTTTGATGGATATAGTCTCTTTGCAAGATGATAGCTACAATAGTATCTTTTTGGTAGGTCATAATCCTGAACTTACAGAGTTTGCAAATACACTTATTGATGAGAATTTTTTTAAGATGCCAACAATGGGAATATTAGCTATTTATTTTGATATAGATAGTTGGAGTGATATTTTGGAAAAAAAAGGAAAGATAGATTTTTTTATACATCCTAAACAGTTTAAATACTATGTCCCAAAACAGATAAGAGTTACTTTAGGATAATAGAGATAGTTAATATCTCTACAAATAATAATGCTATGAAGAAGAGAAGCCTTTTTTAAAGGTTTCTCATTCCTACTGACATTGCATGAACTGTCTTTTCCATTATCATTTTTGCTAGTGCCACATTTCCATCATCTCTAAAAATAGCAAATGTAGTAAGCTTTGAGAAATTATCTCCACTTGCACTTCCCGAACTATTGATAAGGAATACATGACCATCTTCTGTTCTAGTCTCTACCAATGAAGCATCAGCAAAACCAACATCAAGGGATGCCTCTGTAATCATTCTAAAACTATCATTAAACATACTCGCAGAGTATGCAATATCAACATTTGTATTCTCTTCATCCATATATAGTGTCTCTCCTGAAAAGTTCAATACAGCTGAACCTAAATAGCCATTAACTGAACGCAATTTTTTCATTTCTTTATCAAATTCTAACATGTTTTCTCTCCTTTTTTAACTATTTTGAATTGTTTGCATAACATCATTGAATGTATCAATTGAACCGCCATGCTCTTTTAAAAACTCTTTTAAGACAGGTAAAGACTCATCCATACCACTCGCAACCTCTACTTCTTTGAGCTTTTTGTAAAGTGGTTCTATCAACTCTCTAGCTTTTAAACTCATAGATTTTCTTGTAGATACATAGTTTCTTAATGTTCCATCTGAATTTGTAGCTGCTCTTACATGAGCAAATACCCAATAGAAAGAGCCATCTTTTGTCATATTCTTGACAAATGTCTTAACATCTTCATTTTGTTTAAGATTACTCCATAGATAGTTGAATATAATCTGTGGCATATCTGGGTGTCTAATCATTGAGTGAGGTTTCTCTAACATCTCACCTTGTGTATATCCTGCAATCTTGAAAAATATTGGATTTGCATAGATGATATCTCCTGCTTCATTACCTTTTGAGACGATAATATCAACGCTTGTGACTGGACGCTCTACATCTGTTGGTGTAATTCCCATAAAAAACTCCTAATTTTAAATTTATATTTGACCATACATAAACTGGCATTCATTTTATCAATTAGAGTATATCATAAATATTTATTAATCAACAATATATTAGATAAAAAAAGCAAAAAAGAGTAAAGACTAAACAAAGTTTAAATCTATAATTTTCGCTGGTAGTGATATCTTATATTGATAATCCTCTTCGTTGTAACTACTATTTAAACTACCACCTAATAATTTCACAAGCTTATCACATATCATTAACTCTTGTTCGTTACCAGTATTTGTTTTTTTGAATATATTTTGTAAAATACCACTCTCTTGTTTTATTTTACCATTTACTTCAATCAGTAGATGCTCATTATGGTAGCTAACATTTGTATATACAAGAGTTTTATCTTCAGATAAAATAGCTAAATTCTCTTGAATATGGTATAAAATACTATTTATTTTTGGTGTATCTACTACTAGAGAACTTGGCAGACTTTCATCAAAAGATAGATTATCTTTTATCTTATCTTCAAAAACTTTTTTAATTTGTTCTTTTTTCCGTTTTGGTTTGATAGTTATCTCTCTATAAAAGGTATCTACAAAATTATTCAAATCCTTCGATTTAGTTATAAAATCTTCTATAATATTCATACCTTTAAGAGAGGATATAGCATAAATCATCATCTCAAATAGGATATATGAATTTTTATAACCACCAAACTTACAATCTATCTCTTTAAGTAGATACTCTATATTTTGGTCTGTCTTCCTAGACTCTCTTTTCCTAACATGTTTCTCTTTTATCTCATTATTACTATATTTCAATATGATAGAGTTTCTATCTTTTATATCTGCTCTCAAATCTTCATTATCTTGTTTTAACTCTCTCATTTGAGCTAAATCTTCTTGCATAATAATAGCACTCTTATTTTGTATCTTTGCATTAGCTTTTAGGTTTGCTAACTCTATATTCTTCTTTTTATCTTCTTCTTTACTCTCTATCTCTTGAAGTGAGTACCCTTTTACAGCTTTTTCCAACTCTTTTTTAGATTTTTTAAGAGCCTCTATCTCTTCAGATTTCTTTATCAAAGATTTATCTATTCGTACTTTTGTATCTGCTTTTAGATTTTCATTCTCTTGAGTTATCTCTTCCAACTTTTCTAACTCTTTTTCCATAAGAGTTATATCTTTATTTTGTACTTTTATATTAGCCTTTCTTTTTTTCAACTCTTTTGTTAGCTTTTCTAACTCTATCTTCTTCTTTTCATCTTTTTCTTTAATCTCTATCTCTTGAAGTGTATATTCCTGAATTACTTTTTCCAACTCTTTTTTGGATTGTTTAAGAGCCTCTATCTCTTCTGATTTTTTTATTAAAAATTTATCTATTTGCACTTTCATATCTAATTTTAACGATTCATTCTCTTGCTTTATCTTTTGTATTTGTACCTGTATATCAGCATTTGATTTTTTTAGTATTGAAGAGTTATCTAACTCTTTTTTCCTTTTTCTATTAACTGGTTTTTCAATATCTTGAATCTCTTCTTTATCTATACTATCAAATACTAATAAATCATCATCATCTATAGACTCTTCATGAATTAACTTACATAAAAGCATCTCAAAGCTTTTCATTGTAATTTCATCTTTATTTGTAAAATTAATATTTTGTTTTGCACTCCTATACATAGAAAGTACACCTATCGTCTTTTTATTCTCAATAATAGGAAACATCAAAAGTCCTCTAATAGTCAAATCCTTAGGGTTATCAAACTTAGAGGTATAATACTTATTACTTTTAATATGGTTATCAAACTCTAGCCGTTTACTCTCTATCGTATATTCCAAAAAAGAGTTCTCTAGTGTAATAGGTATAAACTCATCATCACATAGAATATCTAGCATTTCATTATATTCACTATATTTATATAATAACATATCTTCAACAATCATATTATCTTTAATTAAAGATTTTACTTTTGTAATATTCTTCGTAGAATATATTTTTTTTGCCTTCATAACTTATCCCTTTTAATTTTGTAAAAATAAAGTTATTCAATAACTTGAATAAAAACAATACAGTATAATATCTCTGCCTAACTAATGATAACCAAAAATTGTGATAAAGTTGTGATGAAATTATAATAACCAAAAATTGTGACAAAATTGTGATAAAATTCTAATAAAATTGTAACAAAATGGTAATATTGATATTTATTATGCTAAGATTATATCTATAAAATATAACTTTAAGGAGAGAAAAATGAGACAATATGAATCGTATAGATGTAATAAATGTGGGAATATAGTAGAAGTTCAAAGCGTAGGTGGTGGAGAACTTCACTGTTGTGGTCAGGCTATGGAGATGACTACTAAGAGTCTGACTTCTGTAAATCTTATGAAAGCATTTGCAGGTGAATCACAAGCTAGAAATAAATATGAATATTTTGCTAGAGTTGCTCAAAAAGAGGGTTATAGAGATATAGCAGAGCATTTCCAAAGAGCTGCTAATAATGAAAAAATTCATGCTAAATTAGAACTATCTTTAGATAATAGAATGACAACTGATAGTGAAAGTGATTTTGGAAATACAGCTCAAAACCTTCAAATGGCAATAGATGGTGAGTCTTATGAAAACAGAACTATGTATCCAGATTTTGCACAGATAGCAAAAGACGAGGGTAATAAAGAGGCGTATATACTATTTACGGGAATTGGTAAGGTTGAAGTAGAGCATGAGAGTATGTTTAAGATGCTTTTGGAGAGATTAGAGAATAATGGTGAATTTGTAAGTGAAGATGAAGAGGAAGCTTGGATTTGTGAAGTGTGTGGTCATGTTCATTATGGTAAAAAGGCTCTTAAAACCTGTCCTGTATGTAAACATCCACAAGAGTATCAATCAAGATTAAACTCTAAAAAATAGAGTTAATCTTCTTAGGTCTAATTCTCCGACTATTGGGTCGGAGTTATTGATTTCTATATCCTATTCTGTTCCAAAATCTTTCAGATATAAAGAAGTTGGATGTATTTCACTCATAGGCATAAATCCAATTCACCCTTAATAATTTTCAAATCTTCAAAAATTTCTCTTTTTAGTGATGCATTTTTAAGTATATCTCTTGGGTGGTGTGTTGGGATGATGATATAGCCATTTTGGCTATATTTCTCTCCTCTTATCTCTTCTATCTTTTTGTTCTCTCCTGTAAGATAGTGGTATGTTATCTCTCCCAATACTACTACTATCTGGGGATTGATTAGTTCTATCTCTTTGAGTAGATAAGGCATACAGGTATGGGCGTAAGTGGGTGATGGATTTATGGTATCTAGTGGACGGCATTTGAGGATATTTGTGAAATATACCTTATCTTTTGGTATCAAGAGTACACTCTCTATCATTTTGGTCAGTAAATCCCCTACCTTGCTTGTAAATACTCTCCCTACACTCTCATCACTGTTACTTGGAAAGTCTCCTACAAACATCACATTTGCACTCTTATTTCCATCTCCAAATATTACTCTCTTTCTACTCTTACTCAATCTACATAGATGACAATCTTTTGCTTCTTTCTCTATTGAGTCTAATCCCTCAAATAGTTTAAAATCTGGTTCAGAAGCCTCGTAAAGTCTTAATGATGAGTATCTATATCCCAAATTTTTAATCTGATAGAGATGTTTGAGTAGAAGTGCATTTTTAAGGTTTTTCATAGAGGTAAGTCTCCTTTTAGTTTAAAGTCATCAGGATTTATAGGTCTATTTGATAAATTTATCTGTTTGAGTTTTTTATTTGATGGATTTATCTGTAATGCACTACACCAATCTATATCGGCTTGTAGTAGTTGTGAACTGCCTAAACTGTTCTCAAATATAGTAGTCCAATCACTATTTGGAAGTATATTTTGTGCTACAAATATCGCTCGTTCTTTGACATTGGGCTTGGCTATACTGTTTCTCTCTCCCCATCCTATTATATAATCACTACAAGAGAGATTGGTTGTTTGGGTAGGGGCTATCAAAAATCCTATATCTTGCTCTATACCGTAGTGGTACTTTAACATACTCATCTGAAAAAGTGTAGCTGTATCTTCATACTGACTACTATAAGCATACATATCACTAGCTCCATCACTCTCAAAATTTGTACCCATCTCTTTTGCTGTTGTCTCTTTTTGTAACTCTGTGGGAGTTGTTCCTTGATACATTACTTGACCCATAAGAATTAAAGCATAAGATTGAACAGGATAGCTCTTATATAGATTTGTAGTAACTCTATAGTTAGCTAAAGATGATATGGTCTCTATAACGCTCTTATCTATATCTAAAGACAACCTTTTATTACTAGGCAAAAAATCATTTGCATGTGCTAGTTCATGATAGAGAAGAGATGCCATATTGTATTTAATATCATCTATAGTTCTAGTTTGATTAGAGTCAATGGGGATATAATCAGAAGCATACTCTCCATCTTTGAGCAATCTACTAGCCTCTAAAAAAGATAAGTCATTTCCAAAGTCTGCACGATAGTCTTGTTTTTTGGTTATCGTATTTGCCTCTTCTACACTTAGCCATAGATACCTAGCATCAATATACATAGCACCCGTAAGACTCCAATAAAAAGATGGGATAATATCATCATCAATGACTATAGCAGTCACAGCACCTAAAAGTATCTTAATATCATCATCTAATATATCTAACATCTGTGAAAACCTAACAGCCATCCACTCGTGAGAGACCACAACTCTCTTCATAATCATCTCTTTTGTAGGAATAGGACTCTCTTGAAATAGAAATGGCAACTCTGAAAGCTTACAAGATGTGCTTTCGCTTGTAGAACTAATACACTTTTTTAGTACAGATTGATACTCACTACTACTATCATATACAAATGTATTATCAAAATCACCATAATTCAACCCTGCTGGTATATTATTATCAGACCTAGAACAACCCAAAACAAGTAGATTGATTGTTAGAATTAGTGATACTAAATATATATATCTCATTTTTGACCTTTACTTATAAATTTAAAAATATCAAAGATATTATAGCCTTTTAAATAAAATAGAATAATTAATGTGTAGAAATGTTACAAATTAATATTTTTTATCAAAAAAATCAAAAAAAAACAGGAAAAAACAGGAAAAATAGCAATTGTCACACATTTAGCACAACTTTATGTTAGCATTCTATTGACACCTTAATTACTATCATTCAATTATGTTTTTATTTGAAGTAATGAGAAGAGTAAATATTAATAATATGTAGTATAATTTTAAAAGTAAGTGGGTGTCAAATCTTAAAAAACTATCCCATCATAATCTATCTCTTTAGCCTCTTCTCATTCTAAGAATTTTTAAGATAGGGTTGTAATTTCGCCAACCCTATTAAATAATCTTACAACGCTTCTTCATCTCTCTCATCTGTTCTGATACGAAGTACAGAATCTATTGTGCTTACAAATATCTTACCATCACCTATCTTGCCTGTTTTGGCAGCATTAGCTATAGCATCTACAGCTTTTTGTGCGAACTCTTCTGTGCTTACTACAAGTTCTATCTTGATTTTGGGTATGAACTCTACTACATACTCAGCCCCTCTGTATAGTTCAGAGTGTCCTTGTTGTCTTCCGTATCCTTTTACTTCTGATACAGTCATACCTTCTATCCCTGCTTCTACTAGAGCATCTTTGACATCTTCTAGTTTAAATGGCTTAATAATTGCTTCTATTTTTTTCATAATCATATTCCTTTTTAGTTTTATGGGTTTGTTACTTTTTCACCATGGATAGTCTCATCAAGACCAGATGCTTCTGTCTCTTCATCTACTCTCGCTCCACCTGTAATAGCTGATGCTATATAATATACAATTATTGTACCTATCAGAGTCCACGCTCCAACTATGGCTACTGATTCTAATTGTACCAAGAATTGTCCCATTCTATCTCCGTCTGCTTTAAGTGGTCCGTCCCACAATAACGCTTTGTCGTCCAGTGCTAGAAAAGCCGTAGCCAATGCACCCCATAGACCTGCAAGGAAGTGAATACCAAATGCGTCTAGTGAGTCATCATATCCTAGCTTTTTCTTGAGACTAATAACACCGAAGAATGCTATGATAGCACCCACAATACCGATGATAAATGCACCACTAACACTTACAAATCCTGCTGCAGGAGTGATAGCTACAAGACCTGCTATGATACCAGAAGCGATACCTAGAAGTGTAGGTTTTTTGAATATAATCCATTCTAATGCCATCCAAGTAATTGCACCAACGGCAGTTGCTATAGTCGTAGTCATCACGGCAAGTCCTGCTATAGCGTTCGCACCAAATGCCGACCCACCATTAAATCCATACCAACCAAACCATAATAACGCTGCACCAACGGCTGTAAGTAAAATGCTATAAGGCTTCATCGCAGTAGTGCTGTATCCTGCTCTTTTTCCGATAAGGACAGCCAATACAAGACCTGCTAAACCACCGTTCATGTGTACAACTGTACCACCTGCGAAATCCAAAGCTCCTGCATCAAATAGATAAGCTCCCTCTCCACCCCAAACCATGTGAGTAATAGGTGCATAGACTAATAGACCCCAAAGAATAACAATTACTATCCAAGTAGAGAATTTCATTCTACCTATTACAGAACCAGAAGCGATAGCTACTGTAATCGCTGCAAAAGTACCTTGAAATGCTATAAATACAAACATTGGATATGTACCACTAAGGTCTGTCCATTTGATACCATCAAGAAGTATATGATTGAACCCACCAAATACATTTTGGAGAGTGGCACTATCGTTTGTACCAAATGCGATAGAGTAACCTGCTACAATCCATACAACAAATGCAACTACAAATCCACCCATTACCATAGCGTAAGTGTTGAGAACATTTTTACTTCTTGTCATTCCTCCATAAAATAGTGCCAATCCTGCTGGTGTCATAAGTAATACAAGAGCTGTAGATATCATCATCCACGCTGTATCTCCAGAGTCGAGTTTATCTTCTGCAAAAGCGAAAACTGGCAAGAACATTGCCAAAAGAGCTGAAAACTTCAATTTCATACTAATCCTTTTATTTTTATATATGCAAGAATAATAGCATAGTATGAGACTCTTTTAATCTATTATAGTGGTTAAATTTTAATCAGTGGAGAATTATTTTATATAATTTAAAAATATATTTAAAGTAGAGGTTATGTCACATTAAATTTATATTTCATTTACTTTAAGTTTAATTTTTATTTAATGGCATATACTATCCTTCAAACAATTAAATATAGAGGGAGAATAAAAATGCAACAGTTAAATCAGCTTGTTTTAGATGAGAACAATATAGCTTTTAATCCAATGATGGGGAATAGTTATCAGCTTAATGATATATCAAAAGATATTGTGGTCTTACTAAGAAAAGGGAAGACCAAAGATGAGATTATAAGTGAGATTATGAAGAGTTATGATGTGGAGGAGAATGACCTCTTTATTGATGTGAGTGATTTTATCTCTAAGCTCTCTATATATGGATTGATATAATGAAAATCGCTATTAGTGGACTTAACAATACAGATAATCCAGCCCCTGGTATTCCTATTGCAAAGAGTCTTAAAGACAATCACTCTCTTATAGGGTTTAGTTATGACCCAAATGAGCCTGGTAACTTTATGGGGATGGTTGATAAAGTCTATCTTATGCCTTATCCATCTTTGGGATTTGAGGAGCTTAAATCACGATTAGAATATATTAAACAGAAGCAAAATATTGAGGCTATTATCCCCAATCTTGATGCTGAATTGCCTCTTTATATTAAGTATCAAAAAGAGATAGAGGAGATGGGAATTAAACTGTGTCTGCCAACTCTGGAGAATTTTGAGCTACGAAATAAAAATAAGCTTGATGTATTATCAGAGGATTTGGGTATTACCTATCCAAAGACGCATGAGATAAGTACGATAAGAGAACTTGAAGAGCTTATAGGTAAAAATGATTTTCCTTTGATGATAAAGGGTAACTATTATAAAGCTTATAAGGTAGAGAGTAGAGCGAGTGCTATTGAGGCATTTTATACTATCTCAAATGAGTGGGGATTTCCTATACTTGTCCAAGAAGTTGTCTTTGGTGAAGAGATAAATCTTGTCGGTGTGGGTGATGGTAAAGGTGAGCTTAAAGGTGCTGTAGGTATCAAGAAGCTTACGACAACAAGTATAGGTAAAATCTGGTCAGGTATCACGATACAAAATGAAAAACTTATGCAGATAGCAATAGATTTTGTAGCCAAGACGAAATGGAGAGGTGCATTTGAGCTTGAATGTATGATTAATAACAGTGATATATATCTTATCGAAATAAATCCACGATTTCCTGCATGGGTCTATTTTGCTACGGATATTGGGGTGAATTTGCCTCAAATGATTGTGGATATTATGCAAGGGAAAGATGTTGCTCCACAGCTTACCTATCCAAGTAACAAAATGTATGTACGATTTACAGATGAGTTGGTTACCGATTTTAGTGACTTTACCACATTACTAGGCAAAAAGGAGTTAGAAAATGTCTGAATTAAAAAAATATGAGAAACCGATTATAAACAAGATAGATTTTGCGATGTCATCAAAGTATGGTTCACCTCTCAAAACACAAAAGATAAGAACAGAGATAGATGGTGTGAGTGTTAATGAATTGACAGAGAAGTTTGGTTCACCTCTTTTTGTATTTTCACAAAGAGAGATGGAAGAGAAATATAACAATCTCAAAAACGCATTTAGTTCACGATACCCTGATGTGGCATTTGGATGGAGCTATAAGACAAATTATCTTAACGCAATATGCCAAGTTTATCACGATATGGGGTCAATTGCTGAGGTAGTAAGTGAGTTTGAGTATCAAAAAGCCCGTGCATTAGGTATAGAGGGGAAAGATATTATATTCAATGGTCCGTACAAACCAAAACCATCTCTCAAAATAGCTGTAGAAGAGGGAGCTAAGATACATATAGATAATCTTTTTGAACTCTTTGACCTTGAAGAGATAGCAGATGAGCTAGATGTCAAAATCCCTGTGGCTATTCGTATCAATATGGATACAGGTGTCTATCCTCAATGGAGTCGTTTTGGGTTTAACTATGAAAATGGTGAAGCATATGAGGCGATTAGAAGAATGTATGCCAAGGGCAAGATTTATCTAGTTGGTATTCACTCTCATATAGGGACTTTTATGCTCGATAGCAATCCTTATAAGATGGCAACAACAAAGATAATGCAACTCAAACAGACGGTAGAGAGTGATTTTGGAGCAGTGATTGATTATATAGACCTCGGTGGTGGATTTGCGAGTAAAAGCAGTCTCAAAGGTATATATCAAGCACCTGAAGTTGTTGTGCCTACAGTAGATGATTATGCAGAAGCTATTACCAATGCTATCTATGAGAATAACAAAAGTGAGAAACTTCCAAAACTCTATCTTGAAACGGGAAGACATCTTATTGATGAAGCAGGGTATCTGCTTACTTCTGTTTGGGGATACAAAAGAGCACCTGATGGTAAAAAAGGTTATATATTAGACGCTGGTGTGAATTTGCTTTATACCTCAACTTGGTACAACTACACCGTAGAGATAGACCGTCACTATGAGGAGCAAAATGAACCATCATCACTTAATGGTCCTCTGTGTATGAATATTGATGTGATAGAAGAGAATATCTCTCTTCCTCCACTTGACCGTAATAGTGTAATGACACTCTCTCCAGTTGGAGCTTATAACTATACACAAGCGATGCAGTTTATTCGATACCGACCTGCTGCTGTGTTGATAGACCTTGATGGTGTGGCTAGAGTGATTAAAGATATAGATGATTTAGAGACTGTAAACTTCAAAGAGAGATAAAAAGATAATGTTTAATATTCAAGAGCTTCAAAATTTTCTAATAAATAGTATAAAGCCCTATAGCTCAATACTATTTCTCAATAATACACTTGTTGGGTTTATACTACTATTAGTAACTTTCATCAATCCCTCTGTGGGGATTAGTGGAGTGGTGGCTCTTATTAGCACCTTGCTTTTTGCTCATTTTTTGAATATTCGTGAAGCATATCTATCACAAGGGTTTTATATCTATAACTCTCTTCTCGTAGGTATGGGGATAGGGTATCTATTTATGCCCTCTTTTATTAGTGTGGTCTTGATAGCTATCTCTTCATCTTTTACTTTTCTATTCTCTTTTATGCTCAATCGTCTATTTAGTACATATAAGATACCTATACTCTCTTTACCTTTTTCTATAGTGACGATATTTATCTATCTTGCATCTTTGAAATACTCAGCACTACTCTCAACACTTGTAAATAATGCTATTATATATGATATATCTCTACCTCTTATTATAGGAGGGTTTTTCAAGTCTCTAGGGACTATACTATTTTTGCCAAATCATATCGCAGGTATTGTGATGACTTTGATAATCTTATATTTCTCTAGGATTTCGTTTATAATGGCAATTGTAGGGTATTACTTTGGTGTGTGGTTTCATAGCTTTTTGATAGGCTCTTTTACACAAGCACTTCATGACCCTTATGCCTTTAACTATATTTTGGTGGCTATCGCTTTGGGAGGTATCTTTTTACTACCAACTATTAGGAACTTTTTTATAGCTCTTATAGGCGTGGCGATTAGTGTTGTGCTTACAGATGCGATTGTGATATTTTTTAACTATTACTCTCTGCCTGTATTTACTATCCCTTTTAATATTACGGTGATTTTGTTTATATTTGTACTCTCTATGACTTACTATAAAGAGTTTAACTACAATATCAAATCATCTCCAGAGAAGTCATTATCTAGTTATCTAAGTTCTATCTTTAGATTTGGTACGCTCACTCGTAAAATATCTCTACCCTTTATAGGAGAGTGGAGTGTCTATCAAGCTTTTGATGGAGCATGGACACACAAAGGGGAGTATCGGTACGCGTATGATTTTGTTATAAAAGTAGATAAAAAAAGCTTCCAAAATGAGGGACTCTATGCACAAGACTACTACGCCTTTGGACAATCTATTGTCTCACCTGTAAGTGGTTATATCGTGTTATCTCGTCACGATTTAGTAGATAATACAATAGGCACAGTTGATAATATCAATAATTGGGGTAATTATATAATTATCAAGAGTGATTTAGGATTTTTTGTGGAGATTAGTCATATTATGCAGTTTTCTATCACTGCCAATATAGGGGATTACATTCAAGTAGGAGAGATTATCGCTAAGTGTGGGAATAGTGGCTACTCACCAGAGCCTCATATCCATATACAAGTCCAAGAGATAGGAGTGTTGGGAGGGTTTACGAGAGAGTTTTGTTTCAAGGAGTATTACCTAGGAGAGGAACTGTTATTTAATGCTACACCAAATCAAGATGAGGTAGTAGGAGCAATAGTAGTAAACAGAAGTATAAGCTCACGGCTTATATTTATATTAGAAGATGTATTAGCTTATGATGTATTTGAAAGGGGTGAATATGTAGAGAGTGTAGAGTTTAGAGTAGATATGAATAGCTTAGGGGCGTTCTATTTTGTAGATGATAGAAACAATAAGCTATATTTTTATGCAGATGAGAGAGAGTTTTATTTTTATAACTATGTAGGCAAAGAGTCTCACCTTCAGAGGCTCTTTACAATTATGCCACGCATACCGTTTATCACAGCTCAAAAAATTAGATATAAGGATTATCTTCCTATAAATCTAATATATAACAGGTTTGATACGGTAATTATAGAATTTCTATCATCTATTAATAAAAATTATGCGAAAATATCGCAAGAGTACCGTTATGAAAATGAAATGGTAAGTTCAGATAGAGGAGAGGTAGTCTTGGATTCACACTCCAAAGGCTTTAAGAGTATTGCATATAACAATACTAGATTAATTAAAAAGGAGAGTTAAATATGAGAAGAGTGATATTAGGAAGTATGCTATCGTTAAGTCTATTAAGTGCAGGTACAGCGACACTTATAAAGGATAAAGATGGTCTAATAAATCTAGCCAAAACAGATATAACTGTAGTTAAGCCATATTTGGGATATATCAAGTACGATAGTGATAGCAGTAAATCAATCAAGGATAGTGGTATGTTAGGAGGGATTTATATTAGTAACGGTACTTTGGATCATCTCTATGAATTTGATGTAGGATATACAAATATCAAGTATAAAAGTGCTACAGGATTAAGTGATATAAGACAGCTTGATACAACACTAGCATATAGTAAATTTTATACTAACTATATGTTCAAAGGTGGTATTCATTATATTAACTCAACAGATACTTCTTTAGGAAATGGTATCACACTTATTGGAGCAGTTGGAGGATACAAATGGAAAGGGTATGATAAATATAGTTATGGATTAGAATCATACTATACACTCTATACAGATGCACAAAACTCTACAGGAGGTACTCAAAAGGTAAACTTATTTCAGTTTACTCCATATTTTTCATATTCAAAAGCTATAAACCTAAATACAAGAAACAATTTTGATATAAGAGTAAATTATATTATAGCCAATGATTACAATACCAAAAGCTACACATCACTGCATATATCAGACTCTATTTTATATAAGAAGTTTATATTTACAGCCAAAATCTTTGTTGGAGAGATGAAGACAGCCATATTAGATGGAGGACATACAGCATACAATACAAAAGACCTTATCAAAAATGGCTTTGCTCTTAAAATGGGATATGTTATCAAGCCAAATATGTTAGTTGATATAGGGTATGCTAGTAACACAATTGAAGAAGATGGACTAACTACTGAGGGTACCAATAGTATCATTACAGCATCACTAAATTATAGTTTCTAATTATGAAATATCTATTGCTACTCTTAATATCTCTATCGCTTACCCAAGCGATAGATAGTATCGAAATCAAAGATAGATATAACAAATCATACAACTACGAAAAGATGGCTCAATTTAGCGAAGCCATCAAAGTAGTAGTCCCCATATACAATAAATATCCCAAAGGATATATGATAAATCTAAGGCTAGGATGGCTCTTTTATCTCAATAACAAAACTCTAAACTCTACCAAATACTACAAACAAGCCTCCCTTATAACACCCTCAGCCATAGCCCCCAAATTAGGACTTATCAAAATATATCTAAACCAAGCTAATTTCACAGAAGCAGAACTTTTAACATATAATATACTCAAACTTGACTACTACAACTACTACGGTAACTACTACACAATAATAGCCCTAATAGGAGAAAAAAAATACGACATAGCCATAGAGATAATTCAAAAAATGTTAGCACTCTACCCTGTAGATATTATATTTTTAGAACAACTATTTATCGCTTATAAAGCCACGAATAATAGCTATATAGAGACGCTATATAACAATATATTGACCATAGACCCAAATAACTTGCTTATAAATAGTATAGTGGTTGTGGAGTAAATACTTGGGTTTAGGTGTGAAAGTTAAGAATATAAGTATAATACACCACAAATAATTATAAAATAAAAATTTACCTATCACTTTAACCAACTATTAAAATTTACTGTTATATAATTGATTAAAATATAAGGATAAAAAATGAAAAAAATATTATTGATAGTAGCTCTAGGAAGTTCTCTCCTTTTTGCTAATTTTTTGACAGATATGGCAAAGAAAAAAGTAGCTGATGATAGTAAAGATAAAGTAAGAAAAGTTATTGTAAAAAGTTCAGGTAATAAAGTAATCGGTAATAAGATAGCTGATAAAATAGTAGGTAAAAAGAAAAAGAAAAATCCTATAGAGAAATTGAAGTCAGATTTAGTTGGTAAAGCTTTAGGAATTTAATACCTAAACTAGCATCAAAATTTAAAGTGAGAATTGTATGAAAAAGTTTAATACCATATATAATTATATTTCTGCCAAATCAAAAGCTCCTCTATTTAGATTTTATATCTCAAAAAAAGAGTGTGATGTATCGTCTAAATAGGTAATAAAGTGTCGGTAAAAAGCACTATAGAGTCTTTGGATTTTTTTGGCTCTTTAGATGAGAGAGAGATAGATTTACTAGCTAACATATCTACTATACAATCTTATGATAATGACTATATACTCTTTTATGAGAAACAACAAAGTAACAAATTATTATTTCTATATACAGGTTTGGCTAAGGCGTATAAGGTAGATAAATATAATAATGAAGTTTTTTTGTATTATATCTACAATGGTACTCTGCTTTCTGAAATATCTACAATAGAGAGTGATAGCTTGTTATCTTTTGCAAATATCAAACTACTAGAAAAATCACAAATTCTAAGCATAGATTATCTTCAATTCAAAAAGCATTTTTTATATCAAAATATCCTAAATATAGAATTTATAAATGAGATTATCTCACAGACTAAAGCATTACAAAATTTGGTAAACAGAGAACTTATATTTGATGCTGTTGAGAAAGTATCTATTATGTTATATTCTGATTTGGAGATGTTCAATAGACTCAAAAGAGGTGATATATCTCTGATACTAAATATACAACCAGCCACACTATCTCGCGTTTTGAATAGACTCAAACGAAATAATATTATTGATATAATACAAAAAGAGGTTATCATACTAGATAGTATAGCCCTTCAGACTATATATGAGGAGATATAAATGAAAAGAATAAAAATGATGATTATATTAATATCTCTATTATCTGTTGTATTGATTTTGGTATCTATATATAATAGTTATAACAATCAAATGAATAACCGACTTTTAAATATGATTAATATACAAAAGTCATTTACACAAGAAATCTCCAAAAATATCTTTTATATATATAGAGATAGAGAAATATCTACCAAAGAGTTAGATAACTCCATTCAAGAGTTTATAAACTATATAGACAAGCAAGAGAGAGTATTTGATAATATAAACTCACCTCTAATAAAGGCTCAAAACAGCAAGATAGTTTTATTATGGAATAGCTTTTATCTACAAGTACAAAACTTTAGAAATCAGACTAAAGTTATATCTCCATACTCCAATATCCTTACAGGAAAAGTGGTAAAAGATATATATAATATAAATCTACAGCTAATAGTTGAGTTTGAGAAATTGATTAAACTTCATAATATATATTTTGATAAAGAACAGCAGTTTTATAAGAGTATAGAGTTAATTTTATTTCTATCTTTTATATCACTTTTGATATATCTTATTTGGCAACTAAAAGATGTCATGCTCTTTATCCAAAAGTTTCTTGATAATTCAAAGAAAATCATCACTAATGCAACTATAAAAGGGGTGAGACCTATTAGTGTGGATAACAGTAATAGGGATGTAGTAGAGGCTAGAGATAATTTTAATCTGCTTGTAAAAAGAATAGATAGCTCTATACAAAACTCTAGTGAATGGATACAACAAACGGCTCAATCTTTGGAATTGGTAGAGAAAAATATAGAAGACCTTTTTGAGCTAATAAATCTAATGGATAGAGAGCAAAAAATAGATAAAGAGCTAATCAAAAAAGAGGATATATTGATACAACTATTAGAAGAATTAACCGTTTCTAGTAATAATTTGAGTGATTTAAAGGGGAGTTTGGATGCAATAATGAACTAGAAAAAGATTATATCAAAGATTAAAATTTTGCTCTTAATTTTGCATTGGAAAATCATAAAAGAAGGATAAATATTAAAGATAACTCGAAGTCTTATTACTAAAAGAGAAACTCCACCGAAAAGATAGGTGGAGTTAGAGGTTACGCTTTAAATATTTCGCTATATCTATCTTTGTGTCGTATCATAACAATAATGATAGCAAAGAGTATAAATCCAGCTCCACCTGCTCCTGATGGGTCTAAGAATATATGAGCTAATAGTGCATTGACAATAACAGGTGTAACGATAATTGCCATTAGCCCTGCAAACTTATTACTAATAAATGCTAATCCTGCAAGAATTTCAATCACTGCAATAAGAGGAAACATAAACCCTGTAGCCATAAGTGCTGTCATGTATTCAACCATCTCTGGTGACATTGGTGGCATAGGCATAAAATGTAAAAACTTATTTAATCCAAACACTACAAGCATTAATCCTGACAATATCTGAATACCTAAAAATATTTTATCTTTCATTGACTCTCCTTTGTTTTTTGATGTAGTCTATTGTAACAGTTATTAGCTGTGAAGTAGAAGAGTAATATGTAAATATAAATGAATATAATAATATAGGAGAATAAGAAGACCTACTCTTCTTTAAGCATTTTCCAATACTTCTCATAGATTGCTAAAGTATCACCTATATCAATTATAAATTCAGCATTTCTGAGGTCTTTTCTGTTTGGATAAATTGTTCTATTTTTTCTAGTAGCCCTATTAAGAAGTTTCATTGATGCACGGTTGGGTGATGCGTAACCTAAGTCTTGAGAAATTTCTTTGCCCACAGAGGCGATTAAGAGGTAGTTGATAAAAATATGGGCATTATCGACATTTTTTGAACTTTTGGCAATAACTAATGAATCCATCCATATAATTACTCCCTCTAAGGGATAGATATATAGGAGATTTTTATTTGATTCATCACTATCAAGGTCACCATCAAAAATCATTTTTGAGAATTTATCTACATCATCCTCTTTTTTTGCCATAAACCCTTCACCATTAAAGCTCATACCAAGCTTTACTATATTATTGAGATAGTAATTTTTTTGTAACTCAGAGTCATAGACTTTGATGTTTGGTTTAAGTTCGAGGAGTTTATGGTAAGCTTCTTCAATCTTTTTGGGGTCGGTGGTATTAGCAGAGTAGCCTAGCACTTTGAATGCTATACCAAAGACTTCTCTCATATCATCATTTAGAAGGATACTCTTTTTATATCTTTTTTCCCATAAATTCAACCATGAATTAATATCACTATAAACAGCTGCTGTATTGTATATAATTCCTGTAGTTCCCCATAGATATGGAACGGAGTAGTTATTTTTACGGTCAAAAGATTTTGAGAGTAGTCTAGAATTTAAATTTTTAAAGTTTGATAGCTTTGTCTTATCAATATTGAAGAGTAATCCCTCTTTTGCCATTTTACTAACAAAGTATGTTGAGGGAAATACAATATCATAATCTAATGAGTCTAATGCGTCTGATGATTTTAATTTTTCATACATCTCTTCATTAGAATCATAAGTAGAGTAGTGTATTTTAATTCCCGTATCTCTTGTGAAGTTTTTGAGGATAGATGGAGGCATATACTCTGACCAATTATAAACATATAACTCTTTATTTCCTGCAAATAGTGATAAAATAGATACTAGAAGTAAAACTAGAATTTTCATCTTTTATTCCTTTTAATATACTGTAATTATAATAATAATAACATTTTTTGGCTTTAAAAGTTATACCGTAGTGGTATCCCCTTGTGGATACCCTAAAATGTAAACTACTTATAAACGATGCCAAATAAACTTATTCCCTATCATAGTTTTAATTTACTGGATATTCATTATAACAACCAATAATCGCATCTCTCATAAATGAACCTACAGAATCAGAGTTTAATAAATCCTCATAGACATCGTTAGCTACATCTTCATAAATCCAAATTTTACCTGTATTAAAGACTACTTCTAAATCTTTTGTCTCTACATCATAACCTAAAGCATATACCATACTTGATGCAACTTTTGTTAGAGTTTTTTTCATTTTTTATTCCTTATATTTTTTAATAAATCAAAATCTTTTAATGGCAACATAATAAATACCTCCTATATGATTTTTATAGTAAATTATTATACCATATTTTCTGAAGAGATGTTAGCCCAAAGAGAAGCTTTAAAAAATGCTGAAAGTTAAATGATTAATATTTTTCTTTTTTGAGAGTTTGTAATCTTTTTTGAATTTATCTAAAAATGTAAATTGATATTTAGGCATTCAGAGCATCTATCAATTTTTGTCTATCTTGATAGAAAATCAAATCATCATTTTTTATATCTTCTAAAGATTTCTGATGAAGCTTATCATTTCCAATCTCTTGTATAATATTCATCAAGTCCATATTTACAGCTTTTTCTAAAAACAGTTCTATAGAATTAGGTGCTTTAAAATACTTTTCAATGGCATGATTATTGATAGAAAGTTGTAACATATTTATACCTTTTATTTTGATTATAACCAAAGGTGAATTAAAATAGAATTATGAAAAAAGGGAAAGTATTTGTAGGGTGCTGTTTTCAACGCACCATCACTTTGAATAAAAAAAAGTTTTATATTTTAAATAATATTTTAAGGTGCGTAATTACGCACCCTATCAGCTTTTACCCTACCATCGCTTCCAACTCTTCTTTAGAAACTTTATTGAAGTTAAGATATTTATAAATCTCATCTGTCATTTCTGGTTTGATTTTGTCTGCTACTATCTTAAGATACTCTGATGCTGTTGGTAATTTACCCTTAAGAGCTACTACAGCTGCGAGTTCGGCACTTCCTAGATATACTTGGCTTCCTTTTCCTAGTCTGTTGTCAAAGTTTCTAGTAGATGTACTAAATACCCATGCGTCTTGGGCTACGGATGCTTGGTTACCCATACATAATGAACATCCTGGGATTTCTGTTCTTGCTCCTGCCATTCCAAATACAGAGTAATATCCCTCTTCTTGAAGTGTCTTTTCATCCATTTTTGTTGGAGGACAAATCCATAGTTTGTTTGCTACTGCACCTTCGCCTCTTAGGATTTCTGCGTGAGCTCTAAAGAGTCCGATATTTGTCATACAAGACCCTACAAATACCTCATCAATATCTACTCTCATACCTGCTTCGTGGATTTCAGTCAATGTTTTAACATCATCTGGGTCATTTGGACATGCTAAGATTGGTTCTTTGATTTGACTCATATCAATCTCAATGACAGCTGCGTACTCAGCATCTGCATCTGCTTTGAGAAGCACTGGATTTGCTACCCATGCTTTCATCTTGTCTGCTCTTCTTTGAAGTGTCGCAGAATCTTCGTAACCTTGGTTGATGAGTTCTTCAATAAGCACGATATTTGACTCTAAATACTCAATGATAGGCTCTTTGTCAAGATAGACTGTACACGCTGCTGCTGAACGCTCGGCTGAGGCATCTGAAAGCTCAAATGCTTGTTCACATTTAAGTTGCTCTAGTCCTTCAATCTCTAATACTCGTCCTGAGAAGATGTTTTTCTTACCTGCTTTAGCCACAGTCAAAAGACCGTCTTTAATCGCTTGGTGAGGAATGGCATTTACCATATCTCTAAGCGTAATACCCTCTTGCATCTCTCCTGTAAATCTTACAAGTACAGACTCAGGCATTGTTAGAGGCATCATACCCGTAACTCCTGCAAATGCTACAAGACCACTACCAGCAGGGAAAGAGATACCAATAGGGAAACGCGTATGACTATCAGCTCCTGTACCAACTGTATCAGGAAGACATAATCTATTGAGCCATGAGTGGATTACGCCATCACCTGGTCTAAGAATAAATCCTTTTCTCGATGTCCAAAAGTCTGGAAGTGTATGTTGGAGTTTAATATCAGCAGGTTTTGGGTATGCTGCTGTGTGACAAAACGATTGCATTACCATATCAGCACCAAAATTCAATGCTGCGAGGTCTTTGACTTCGTCTCTTGTCATGGGACCTGTTGTATCTTGTGAACCTACTGTTGTGGCTACTGGCTCACAATAAGTACCAGGTTTTACACCTTCAATTCCACACGCTTTACCAACCATTTTTTGGGCAAGTGTGAAGCCTTTGCCATTGTCTGTAGGTACATCAGGAGTCATAAAAATATCTCCTGCGTCCATACCAAGAGCTTCTCTTGCTTTGGCTGTAAGACCTTTGCCTATGATAAGCGAAACTCTACCACCAGCTCTCATCTCATCAGGAAGTGTGTTTGGCTCAATTTTGAATTTAGATACTACTTTACCATCTTTCTCTATTACACCCTCAAAAGGTTTAACCGTAATCACATCACCTGTTTCAAAGTCACCTACTGGTGCTTGAATAGGGATACATCCACTATCTTCTGCTGTATTAAAGAAAATAGGGGCAATAATATCACCAATAACAATACCACCCGTTCTTTTCCCTGGTATGTTTGGAATATCTCTACCCATGTGCCACTGCACGGAGTTGATACCTGATTTTCTACTAGAACCAGTTCCTACAACATCGCCAACATAAGCTAGAGGGTGACCTTTTTTCTTAAGTTCTACCATCATATCCAATGGATTTTCCATTCTATTAATCAAAAATGAGTTCGCATGAAGAGGCACATCGGCTCTTGTAAATGCTTCTGACGCTGGAGAGAGGTCATCTGTATTTGTCTCACCAGGGATTTTATAAACGGTTACTGTAATCTCTTTTTCCATAGCAGGTTTATTTGTAAACCATTCAGCATTTGCCCAAGATGTTATAATCTCTTTAGCCAAAGCATTTCCATCGTCCATAAGTGCTTTAACTGCGTTAAATGAAGCGTAAACAAGAAGCGTATTTTTAAGCTGAGAAGCAGCCGATTTTGCCACTGCATTATCATCTGTTGTGAGTGCATCAACAAGAGGAGAGACATTAAATCCACCTAGCATTGTTCCCAAAATTTGCGTTGCTTTGAGTGCATCAATCGCATCACAAGAGGCATTTCCTTGGACGATGTCATTTAAAAATGCTGCTTTCACATACGCTGCATCATCTACACCAGCAGGTACTTTTTGTGTAAAAAGTTCTATAGCATACTCTGCATCTGCGATAGGTGAAGCTTTTAGTAACTCTACCAATTGTGCTGTCTGTTCTGCTGTTAGTGCAAGTGGTGTAACTCCTAGCTCTGCTCTTTGAGCTGTATGTGCTTTATACTCTTCGATTAAGGCCATTATGGTCTCCTGTAAGTTTATTATATTTTGCTATATAATAACAAAGTTTTGGTTCAATCCCATATCATATAAGCCAATGGTATAAAAGAGATAATTTTGGTGTATCGTATTGTTACAGTGGAGTAATACTACTTTTTTATTTTTATAATTTAGTGTTTAAGTTGTTTATGTTCCTTTGAATATTATAATACTATTAAGCACTAGCTTTTAGATGAAAAAATATAACAAATAAGGAAGAATAATGGGAATTAATTTAAGTAAAGGTGGAAGAGTAGATTTGAGTAAAGAAGCTCCTTCTCTAAGCAAAGTAGGAATTGGTCTAGGTTGGGATACAAATGATAGCGATACAGGTGCAGAGTTTGACCTTGATGCATCTGTCTTTATGATAAATACAAATGGAAAGATACCAACTGAAAAGTATTTTGTATTTTACAATAACCTAAGCTCACCTGATGGTTCAATAGTCCATCAAGGAGACAATAGAACAGGTGAGGGTGATGGCGATGATGAGACTCTTTTTATAGAGCTTAACAAGATAGATACATCTATAGAAGAGTTGGTTTTTGTCGTAACTATTGATGAAGCACAAGCTAGAAATCAGAACTTTGGTCAAGTACAAAATGCTTTTATTCGTATTTATGATTTAGATACAAATAAAGAGATAGCAAAATACGATTTGGAAGAAGACTTTTCAATTGAGGGAGCAATTGAGTTTGGAAGACTCTATAAAAAGAGTGGTTCATGGAGATTTAAAGCAGTAGGAACAGGATTTAACTCAGGATTACAAGGTTTTGTTGATAAGTTTATGGGATAGAGTCATGTCTCTACCCTTAAATAATATATAAATAAAATTTATATACTTATACATTTAGTTTTATTGGTATTTTTTCATAGGACCATTATAGTCTTAAAAAACAATAAACTCAACGC
>JASFZJ010000092.1:0-26487 GCA_045267865.1 Sulfurovum sp.
ACTTGTGAATTTATTTTTTTTCTTAGTTTGGCTATTGTTTTTAGTGTTTTTTTTTCATGCTATTATTATATCTAATTTTCTTAATTCATTGGCATTGGGGTCATGTGATAGGCATCTGAACTATAGCCTACACCACAAAGCTCTACAGCATTTGAGGAGGCTTTGGTTTGGAGTAGCAAAGAGGCAATAGCTTCTGAGACATTCATTCCATCTCTCTCTTTGTCAAAAGGACGACAAGGGTTAGAAGAGAGAACGCCTAAAGTCAAAAAACCTCCTACGGTTGTTTGGCATAAAGTATCTGCACCTATGACCAAAGCATTTTCGTATAATCCTTTTGAGAGGACTTCATACGCATAGCCTAACGCATTGGCTGATGAGGTACAAGCAGTAGAAAAAGAGATGTCATCATAAAAATCAAAATGTTTACGAAGTAGTGTGGCAATGGTGTCAATAGCGTGAAGTTTTGGATTAATACTATCATAAGATTTTTTTTCAAAAAATATCTCTTCGCTAAGGCTCATACCTCCCACAGAAGAGCCAACAATTAAGAGGGTTTTTGTGAAGTCTTTAAGTTGGCTTTGTGCCAAAATATCTTCAATCTGTTGTTTAAGACGGATTTCTAAATTTTGAGGTGTAGTAAACTTGCCAATAGCAGGAGCACTTTCATAAAAATATTTAGTATCTTGTTTAATTCCTGATTTACCTTGACAAATATTTTCAAAAAGTATCTTATTATCTTCTCCTGCACAAGAAGAAGAAGAGGTGTGGGTAATAAAAACTTTATTTTTTATGTGCATTTATATAGTGAAGCAAGGAGCTTATAGAGGTGAAAATTGTCTCATAGGATTTGGAATCAGTAATTTTTATACCATACTCTTTTTCAATAGCTAGAACAAGCTCAATAGAATCTACAGAATCTAAGCCTAACCCATCTTCACCAAATAAGCTATCATTATCATTAATCTCATCAGGGCTTAGGTCTTCAAGGTTCAAAGCCTCTATCAAAACAGTTTTAAATGCTTCACTTGTTATCATAGTTTATCCTCTAAATATTTTTAAGTATTTTACTATAAAAATACTTAAAAAAAAACTTGAATATCTTATATGTAAACTTACAAAAATATTAATGATTTTATATTTAATTTAAACAAATTTTTGTTATCCTATCTTTTTACAAAAAAACCTTTAAAAGGAAACATTTGATATTTATAAGAAAAAAAATAATACTTCTCTTGCTATTGGTCTTACCTTTAGTTATCTCTGCTGATGAAAAAAGAGTCTTATTAACAGGATTTACTATTCACCAAGGAGAGCATGACCGATTTGGAGAAAATTATAATGCCTTTAATTATGGTGCTGGATTTGAATATAGTTTTTTTGAAGCCTATAATGAACTTTACTTTACAACTAATGCTTTAGTATTTAATGACTCATTTAAAAACCCTCAACTTGCGATTGGTTTTGGACACTCTTATCGTTTTGATATAGATGTTGTAGATGTAGCTTTTGGACTAAGTGGCTTTGTAGGTATTAAAAAAGTTTATACAGATGACGATAAAAGTCGTGCAGATGGAAACTATGGATTTACAGGTGGTCTAGGTCCTACTATGAATTTTTATTATAAAGATATTAGTCTAAATCTAGTTTATGTACCTTCTTTTAAATACAAAGAACTTAAAACAACAGCTTTTCTCTTTGTTTATTTTGGTTATAAATTTTAATTTTTACTAAAATAATCAAAAATTTGATATACTAATATTAAAATAAATAAATAAAGTATCTTATGAAATTCCTAAAAAATATATTTGCCAAGTCTCAAAGCACAGAGTTTTCAGTTACTTCAAGTAGTGGCTTTCATCTTAGACCCATAGCACAGTTTGTGGCTCTTGCAAAAACTTTTTCTTGTAAAGTGACTGCTACATTTAATAATCAAACAGTAGATGCCAAAAAGGTAAATAATCTACTCTCTCTATCTTTGGAAAAGGGTGATACTTTTACCTTAAATACCAAAGGTGATAAAGCAGAAGATGCTCTTTATAAGCTTCATTCACTTCTTAGTGAGCTTATGCAACAAGATAAAGAGATAAAACAGATAGAAAAAGTATCTGATATATATATAGGAGAGAGAGTAGAGGGAGAGATAATATCTCAAGGTGTGGTGATTGCATCCACATACCCTTATACTACCACAGAGGTACAGAAGAAAAATAGTTTATGCTTTAATGATGCTATTAAGTATGCACTTGAAGAGCTTAATTCACTCTCTCGTACCAAAAACCAAAATGCAAATATATATCTAGCACAAAAAGAGCTACTATTTGATGTATCTGAAAATAGTACCAATTTAGTCTCATTTGAGAAATATATAGAGAGAGAGTCAGATAAGCTTATAGGTTTTATTCATGAGTCCAAGATAGGTGACTATAAAGATATACATCTAAGAGTCAAAAAACATCTAGGTTTTAAGATACACCTTACATTTCCTGATAGACCTTTTATACTTTTGGCAAATGATTTGATGCCTAGTGAGATTGATATACTTATCAAAACCAAAGTAGTGGGTGTAATACTTCAAGAGACATCTATATACTCTCATAGTGCGATACTCCTTCGTGCTACAGGTATTCCCTCTATTATTGCTAATATATCGTTGATAGAAGATAATCAACAAATTATATTAGATACACACTCAGGGGTAATTATAACCACTCCCAATGATACAGACTTAGAAAGAGCAAAGAGTATTATCAGCCAAAGTAAAAAGAAAAAAGAGATAAGCACTTATAAAAGATTTGATAATGTATCTACAAAAGAGGGCAGAAGAGTAAAAGTCTTTGCAAATGTAGAAGATGTTATATCTGCTAAAATAGCCAAAGAGGAGGGAGCTGAGGGGATTGGACTTCTTCGTTCGGAGTTTCTATTTAAAAATAAAAAGCCATCTATAGAGGAGCAAAAGAGTGCTTATATAGAGATATTTAATCTATTTGATGATATTACAATACGGACTCTTGATGTAGGAGGAGATAAGTCTCTTCCCTATCTCTATATTCCTGTAGAGAATAATCCATTTTTGGGTATTAGAGGAGTTCGTCTATTTAGAACACATCCTGATATATTAGCAGAGCAGTTATACTCTATATTCTTAGCTTCAAACAATAAACCTATTAAGATTATGTTTCCAATGGTAAGTAGAGTAGAAGAGTTCATAGAAACCAAGAAGTTTGCATTAGAGGTAGCTAATAGTAATGGTATAGATATTAGTCATATTCTATTTGGTATTATGGTAGAAGTGCCATCGGTGCTATTTTTGCTTAGTGAGTTTAATGAGGTGGTAGATTTCTACTCTATAGGTACAAATGACCTCTCTCAATATCTATTTGCTACAGAGAGGACACATTCTATACTCAAAATTGAGACAAACTCACCAGTGATATTTTCTGCTATATCTATGATAAGAAATGGAGTTACCAAACCTCTAAGTATATGTGGAGAGTTAGCTAGTGACTTCAAGGCTATACCCAAACTTATAGATATAGGAATAGAGACGCTAAGTGTCTCACCCAAAAGGATAGCACAGACCAAAGAGGAGATAAGAGATGTTTAGCCTACTCCAAAAGATAGGTAAAGCCCTTATGACTCCAATAGCTGTGCTTCCTGTAGGTGCGTTACTTTTGAGATTAGGATTTGGAGATATTCCTTTTATAGATGAAAATGTAGCCCTCATTATGAAAAGTGCAGGTGAGGCTATATTTACCAATCTTGATTTGATATTTGGTATCGGTATCGCTTATGGACTAAGCAAACACAACGACGGAGCAGCTGCGTTGGCAGGGGCTATTGGAGTGCTTATCGCAAAGGCTGTATATATCACCATAGACAAAGATATAAATATGGGTATCTTTGTAGGGATTATTATGGGTGTAGTAGCAGGGACTCTCTACAATCGCTTCTATGATATAAAACTTCCAGAGTTTCTAGGATTTTTTGGAGGCAAGAGATTTGTGCCTATTATCACCTCTATTAGTGCTATTTTTGTAGGAGTTTTAGCAGGATATTTTTGGCACTTCGCCCAAAGTGGAATAGATAGTTTTTCAAATGCTATTATAGGACTAAATGAAGTAGGCACTTTCATCTATGGAGTGTTAAATAGACTTCTTATTCCTCTAGGACTTCACCATATTCTAAACTCTGTATTTTGGTTTCAGATAGGAGAGTATAGCTATATCAAAGATGGTGTTGAGGTAGTGGCTAATGGAGATTTACATCGGTTTTTTGCAGGTGACCCAAAAGCTGGAATATATATGTCAGGCTTCTTTGTAGTGATGATGTTTGGACTCCCCTCAATGGCACTAGCGATATACCTAAACACTCCATCAAGCCAAAGACAAAAAGCAGGAGCGATACTCTTTGGAGTAGCTTTCACCTCTTTTCTCACAGGGATTACAGAGCCGTTAGAGTTTCTATTTTTATTTATAGCACCCTTGCTTTTCTTACTACACGCCATACTCACAGGATTAGCCTTAGCTACAGCTCAAATGTTAGATATTCACGCAGGATTTGGTTTCTCAGCAGGATTTATAGACTACATCATCAACTATAAACTAGCCACCAATCCTATATATATTTTACCTCTAGGAGCTATTTTTGCTTTTATATATTTCATCACCTCATACTACACTATCAAGATATTTAGACTCAAAATATTTGATGAAGATAGTCAAATAGAGAGTAAAGATATAGATAAAAATGCACAACTATTTATAAAAGCCTTAGGTGGAGTAGAAAACATCATAGAGACAGACTCTTGTATCACAAGACTTAGAATGAGAGTAAAAGACAGCACAAATCTCAAAGATGAAGATTTTATATCTCTTGGAGCAAAAGGGGTAATCCGTCCTGATAAAGAGTCAATACAGATAGTATTAGGAACACAATCAGAGAGTGTGGCAATGGCTATTAGAGGTGAGTTATCTAATTTTTAAAAAGTTTCAATTTATCTAAATTACCTTTCACCATCTCAACACCATGAGCATATCCAATCTCCTCAAAGATACTAAGGGCTTCATTATAATACTTTTTGGCTAAGTCTAAATTACCTTTAGACTTATAGATATTTCCTATATTGCCCAAACCAATTGCCACTCCTTGGCTATAACCTATCTCTTTATCTATCTCTAAAGCCTCTTTGTAATATTTCAACGCAGAGTTACTATCTTCTTCTTTTGCTCTATAGGTAACTCCTATATTTCTCAAAGTATTTGCCACTCCTTGTCTATAACCTATCTCTCTATGTATCTCTAAAGCCTCTTTATAATATTTCAACGCAGAGTCACTGTCTCCTTTGGCACTATAGATAAGTCCTATATTTCCCAATTGAGTTGCTACCCCTTGGGTATAGCCAATTTCTCGATGTATCTCTAAAGCCTCTTTGAGATATTTCAACGCAGAGTCACTGTCTCCTTTGGCACTATAGATATTTCCTATATTTCCCAAATCACTTGCCACTCCTTGGGTATAGCCTATCTCTCTATGTATCTCTAAAGCCTCTTTGAGATATTTCAATGCAGAGTCACTATCTCCTTTGTCACTATAGATAAGTCCTATATTTCCCAAAGCAGTTGCCACACCTTGGGTATAACCTATCTCTCTATGTATCTCTAAAGCCTCTTTGAGATATTTCAACGCAGAGTCACTATCTCCTTTGTCACTATAGATATTTCCTATATTTCCCAATTGATTTGCCACACCTTGGGTATAGCCAATCTCTCTATGTATCTCTAAAGCCTCTTTGTGATATTTCAACGCAGAGTCATTGTCTCCTTTGGCTTTATAGATAAGTCCTATATTTCCCAAATCACTTGCCACACCTTGGGTATAACCTATCTCTCTATGTATCTCTAAAGCCTCTTTGAGATATTTCAACGCAGAGTCACTATCTCCTTTGTCACTATAGATAAGTCCTATATTTCCCAATTGAGTTGCTACCCCTTGGGTATAGCCAATTTCTATATGTATCTCTAAAGCCTCTTTGTGATATTTCAATGCAGAGTCATAGTCACCTTTATCACTATAGATAAGTCCTATATTTCCCAAATTATTTGCCACCCCTTTTGCATAGCCAATCTCTCTATCTATCTCTAAAGCCTCTTTATAATATTTCAAAGCAGAGTCATTGTCTCCTTTATCACGATAGATAACTCCTATATTTCCTACTATTATAGAGTATGCATAAGTTAAATTATGTTCTTTAGCAATAGTTTTTGCTTGTTGGTAATAATCCATAGCTAAATCTAATTTTGATGTATTTTGTGCCTCTACAGCAATATCAAAAAGCATCTCTACTTCTATCTTGGGAGATAAATTATGAGCATTTTTATATTTGGCTATAAGTTCATCTAGTTTTGTATTTGTTTTGATGGTTGTAGGTGTATAAGCGTGGTCTGTGAATTGATAACTAAAACTATTTCTTGAAAATATATCATAAGCATTTTGTTTCAGTAACTCCAAACTCTCACTATCAAAAATTAAAATCAGTTTAAGCTCATTCTCAAATATTGAATCTCTATGATAGTTGAGTAGTTTTATAATTTGTTCTATATTATCTACTCTAAAAAGATTGATATAAAAAAAGTTTGATTTATTTTTTTTGATAGCTATTTGCTTGATGATATTATAATCTTTATGGATACTCTCCATATCAAATATTTTGATATTTTGACAAGAAGAGATAATATACTCTCCAAACTTATCACTAAGTTTTTTTGTATCTACACCGATGATAATCAATGCAGAATTATCACTCAATAGTTCTATAGTTTTATTGAGATTTTTTAGCTTTATATGTTCTGTTGAAGTCAATAGCTCTTTTAACATTAGTTAGCACTTGATTTATCGTTATAAAATTCCAATGATTTGATACAAATAGGATTGAGTTCAAACCAAGTATTGCCATTGAAATAAGCAAAGACTACATTGTTTGAGATAGCTTTTTCTAAAGAGTTCAAATCTTCATCACTATCTATGGCTATATTATTTGCTTTTATCTGATTGAGAAATGTTCTTTGGTTCATCACAAATGGTGAGAGTTCTCTTTGTAATCCTCTACTAGCTTTGTCTATCTCATCAACTTCCAAACGATTGGTCTCCAATAACATCGCTTCCATAGCTCCCTTGTGGATAAGATAGATAAGTTGGTTCATATTTGCCCCACTCATATCAATTACTTTCTCTATCATCTCATCTGTAAAGAGAGTTCTCTTTTTCACTCTTTTAAGTATAACCTCTTTTAATAAATCTCTATCTTCTTGATTGGGACTACCATCATTTTTTTTGAGCTTTAGACCAAACTCTTTGAGTTCACCAAATTTGATATATCTACTCCGTGTGATGTGTATAGGCATAGTGATAATTTTAACAAGATTAAGGTCATTTAGTATGGGTAACTGAGCGTGTTGATTTTCACTATTTATATAAAGATGATTGATGTCTTCTCTTTTTTCCAAATCATCTACGACTACTATCAAATCTTTTTTATACTTGATTTTATAGCTCAATATAATATCATTGATGATTTTAATAAGTTCTTGTTTTTTAAATTTAAAAAACTCTGTAGCACTTTTGACGGCTTCATCACTTAGACTATAAGAGGTATTAAAATCTACTTTTGCTTTAAATATACCTAAGATACTTCCACCAATACCTATATTGGAAGTGAGTTCTGCTTTTCCTGCTTCACTTGTAGTATTAGCTATCTTCTCTTCTAACTCTTCATTAAATAGCTTTTCCATCTTTTCAAGAGAGTTTGTAAACTCTGTAAATAGCTCTTCATCATCAGCGATAATAGCATACGCAATATTAAACAACACATCAGCCACATCTATTTTGTCTAGGTATTCAAAATTTTTACGACCTACTACATATTTAAAATCATACATCTCATTTATTTTCGGATAGTTGATACTTAGCATATTGAGGGCAGAACTTTTGCCATTGCCTGTCTGACCTGCGATGAGATAAGTCTCTCTAGGGTTATCCAAGTTTTCTAAATCAAAGACAAATCTTCTCATACTATCTTGGAAAATATCTACATAGAGTTCTCTTGTCTCTTTAGTAATTGTATTTTGTGGCTTAAAAATATGATAGACCTCTTTGAGTGTCTCTGCTTTCTTCATCTATGTATCCTTTAACTTATTAGATTACTATTTTACCCATTTTTTATAAATCTTAGTTATACTTTCGTAATATTCTAGCCCAACTTCTCCATAGCATATTTAGGTTCTATAACACTCACCATATTTCCATCTTGAATTAATAAATTTAGCTCTCTTAACTTCACCAGTCCATCATCTACCTCAAAATCCATCTCTATATTATAACTTCTCTTCACATACACTTCTATCTTCTTATCAAGACTCTCTATAGTGATAGGAGTTGCCTCTTGTGAGAGAAAGATATAGACCAAAAACACCTCTTTACTCTCCTCCTCTTCTGCCATATTTATCATATAGTTTAATGCTCCTGCATTGTTATCTAGGCTATGAAAATATAGATTTTTGGCTAGTTGTGCCATATAGTGAGTTCGTCTAAACATCACCTCTTTGACCTGTCTCCATAGTATCCCAGCAAATGCCCCCAAAGCCAATAGGGCAGACATCGGCTCTATAGCAGCAGCACCTAGTTTGGCTATGAGTGTAGAGCCACCACCGATAGTCCCTCCTCCTCCTAATACACTTATCTTTATCTTATCAAATAGTCTCATTTTAACTTTGGTATTGGGAAAAAGCATCTGCAAATCCATCTGAGGTATGTTTTTGAAGAGTTTTATATATATATTGTGGTTAGAGTTATCTTGTGAGAGTAAGGGATTTTGTTTTTTGAGTTTTTTGATGATTGCTTCTATATCTTTACCACTCTCATTAGCTATCTCTTTGGCTCTATCACTGAGAAGTTTGGGTTTGATGATAAGAAAAAGACGGCGATATATAGGCTCTGTAATAAGCTTCTTTTTCATATATAGCTTTTTGGGGTCTCGTATCTCATCTATCTGTACAGATTCACCTCGATAATATAGCTCTATCTTCTCATAATCATTAAAATCCACACTCACATCTACACCATAAGGAGAGGTCTTATTCATCGTATCTTCTAGCATCTGATGAGTAAGTATCTCATAATTGGCATGATTGAGTAGAGGTCTAATATGCTCAAAAAGTTTCTTCTCTTTTTGGATATATTCATCAGGAGTTATCTCTATAGAAGAGACTATATCACTATCTGGATTAAATGGCTGATATTCTCTTTTAAGACTATTTATCTCATCATAAAATTTATAATAATAGTGCTTATGGATACTCTTCCATATCTTCTTATATTCCATATTATCATCAATATTTAAGTAGCTCAAAGAACTACTTAAAAGCTCATCATAAGCGATAGGAATAAATCGCTCTTTTATATCATTATTATAATTTATCTTCATTATATACCCCTATATTGTTAGTTTTAGATTATAGCTAAAATCAAATCTATTCTAAAACCGATAAAGCATCATAATCTGATGAAAGTCCAAACTAGGGTTTGGTGTGCCTATATTTAGGTTTGATATATGTGTAAATCTATAACCTATTTGGTACTTTTGCGACTTAAACCCAAATCCTATACTATCTGCAAATTGAAACTGTGTAGATTTCTCTCTATCTTCTATCATTGAGTTATCCATATACGCCAATCCTACACCAACTTCACCGTATAGATTATAATCCAATACCTTTATATTTTTAAAGTTATAGGTAAATATCGGAGTGATAGCATATATATATCCCTCTTGATTTTGACTTAATTTATTGGTAGAGTACCATCTATTTATCATAAACTCAGTATGTCCTGTAATAGAAAAATATGAGTTGTCAATAAGTACATTTTTCCAGTCAGCAGTGAGTGAAACTCTATTATTATGCAAATATCTACCCTCATCTTCATTAAACTCTTTACCTTGAAGATATGAGACACCAAGCTTATCAAAATCAGGTACAATCTTTAGCATAGGACTATTTTCATCTTGCCAAAATACATATATATCGGTAAGAAGCGTAGCAAATACAGCCATACGCATCATAGTTATATCTCGTTGAGAAGCTTCTACATTAGAGAAGAATATAGGAATTAGAGCTATTATAATAGTTATCTGTTTAAAAATTTTCATCTGTAATTATACTATAAATATTTCAAATTGCGTAATATTAATTACTCCCAATAGTCCAAATCATATCGCCACTTAGGATGATGAAAATGCAACCTCTTATCACAAGAGTCTGATACACTAGATTTATCAAGCGTAATAGTTCCTATTCTTTGCCAATTTTTATGTTTCTGTATCAATCTATTGGCTACAGATATATCCAAAACTATTTTTTCACCCTTAGCAATAGATAACTCATCTCTAAAATCTTTGGCATTATTTCTTTTCATCTGAGTGACTTCAAGCTTCATCCATCTAGGCGTAATAACCTTTGTATCATTATTATCTAGTTCAGATATTTCATAAAGTTGGCGTATCCCTGAATTTTTATCTACTTTACCAAAGGTATAAGCTACTTTGGTGGCATAGAGCATATTTTTGGCGACTTCATAAGTAAAAGAGATAGATGGCTCATTGGTCATTGTCGTATCAGCATAATGTTTCACATCAGTCCCGCCCAAATCATCAATCAAAAAGAAGTTTGCCGTAGTTTGCTTTTTATCTGTATTTGTCGTAGCAAAAAGTTTCCCTGCAAATCCAAAAGCTCGTGTTCCATGAGCCGTTGAAGTATTGGACATGGCCGTTGAGGCTCTAGCAATTATCAAAGCTTTGCTATCTTTTTGGAAATATCCACTATAGATATTGGGCGTATCAATATGCCAAACACCCCTAAAACATATCCCATTAGGATGAGCTAATTTTCTAAATGGCTCTAAAATATCAGCACGATTTTCTAAAGTCCTGAAAGAATCTTTGAGTATCGTATTCTCTCTTGGAGTAGAGAGCGTCTTAAGTGAGACACGATATTGAGGTAGCATTTTATAAGGGTCAGAGGAGACAATAGTCCAAACTTGCTCAAAATTCATCTTAATAGCCTTTTGATTTTTATTAATTTGTACCTCATTGGCATAGCTTGTGAAAAATAGAAATAAGAAAGAGAGTAGAAGTTTCATATTAATCCTTTGGGTTGGTTTGTATATGATACTCTTTTTATTCTTTTGAAGTCTATCAGAATTTTTAGTAAAATATAAATAAAGAAGTTTTCTGTTATAATATCTAGTACTTAAAAAAGCTCCATTTACATTTAACTGACTATTAAGTGTGTATGGAATAATAAGGTAGCTAGAGTTTTTACTTTAAAATGTTTTGAGGTTTTTATTAAGACTATTGCTTAAAGGGTTCAAAAAGATGATTTTATGAAAAATTCCATTGAAAAGATTAGAAGAAGATGGACTCAGCAGGAGTGGATTCAAGAATGGGTGAACTTACCCACTAATAGGAAAGATAGAGTTCTTGCCGATTTAGAAGGAGACTCCAGACAAATTAGTGACTATGATAAAGAGTTGTCACTAGATTATCTAACAGCAATAAGTGCGTTAGACGCAATTTCAAGAATTAATCAAGAACAAAATGAAAATCAAGCGATAAATGATATAAAAGAGTTATTAAAAATCATCAAATATAATTATTAAAGATAGATTTATTAAAATAGATAACTCAAATATAAAACTAGATTTAACAGCATTAGATGATGAAATTTGTGTCTATAATGATAGTTTAGTTCAAGTAAAAACCAATTACTTCACTTACCCCCTCAAAACCCCAACAACCTTATCTCCAACCCTCAAAGCATTTGCATAAATCGTCCAAGTATAAGCCACTGAGCCACCTGTGGGCATAAAACTTGCGTCTGCTACGAATAGATTTTTGACATCGTGTGAGCGACAATCTCTATTTAGTACAGAAGTTTTAGGATTATTCCCAAATCTGCATCCTCCTGCTATTAGGTTGGCTGGTGGGGCTGATGATATGTCGTAGGCGATATTTTTTGCTCCCATCTCTTCTAATACTTTTTTGCATTTTTTGGCTATGTATTTACCCACTTTGACATCTTGTGGGTGAGAGTTTATTCGGAGTTTGGCTACTGGCATACCGTATTTGTCTTTGTGTGTTGGGTCTAGTGAGATGAAGCAATCATCTGTGGGAAGCCAGTCATTGAATACTTCAAATCGGATGCTTTTTTGCTCTGTAAATCTATTTACTAAAAGCTCTCCCAAATCTTTTCCCCATATCAGTTTGCCATCTTTGTAGCCGTTCTTTTTGGCTCTTGTAACGATATTTTGGTGTTCAAACATAAACTCTACAGAGCCTCCTTTGAACTTGCCATACCACCAACTATCTACAAAATACCAATCTAATATAGAGCGATTGATAAATAGTCCTTTTTGCATAATCTCTTCAAATTTTATATCTTTGAGGCTATCTTTGTGAAGTTCGCCTTGTCCTGAACCTCCACCTGAAAATATGAGATTTTTACCTAGTTCACCACTGCTATTTCCTAGTCCATTTGGATGGTATTTATTGGCTGAATTTAATAACAGTCGTGTACTTTCGTGTGCTTGTGATGCGACTACAAATATCTTTGCTTTTATCTTTTTCTCTTTGTTGGTGATGGTATCAACAGCGATGGCATACTCTACTTCATCTCTGTTTGAGTGGAGAGATTTGATATGAGTATTGGTCATTAGGGTTAGATTATTGGTCGCTAATGCTAGAGGGATAAGTGAATCTCGTGAGCTTCCTTTTGCTCCTGAACTACAGCCATAACTCCCACAGAGATTGGAATAATAACACGCATCTCGTCCCTTTTTGTCTCGTGAAAGTATCGCTCTTGGAGTCACCAATGGCGTTATATCAAGCTCCCTACAGCTTTTGTCCAGTAGCTTGACAACGGCGTTTTCATCGGTGGGTGGTTGTGTGAAATTTTTGGTGCTTCGGTATGGCTCGTTAGGGTGAGGTTTGTAGTCTCCTGATATGCCTACTAGCTCTTCTGCGAGAGTGTAATATGGCTCTAAATCTTGATATGAGATTGCCCAATCTACTACATTTGCCCCTTTTATCGCTCCATATTTACTTTTGAGTCGGAAGTCATCAGGGTGGAGACGGTGAAACATTCCACTCATAAAATTGGATGAGCCTCCGACTATATTTCCATTCCAAAAGCTCCAACCACTATCATAAGTGGGTGTGGCTACCCACTTTTTGCCTATCTTCTCTTCTATTGTGTGATACTCATCAAAGATATTTGGTGTGACCAAATCTCGCCTACAGTATCCCATCTCATCTTTGCTAAACTCTTTGCGATTTATAAGCCTACCTTTTTCTACAAGAGCTACTTTATATCCTGCTTTACATAGCTGATACGCTACAGCTCCACCACTTGCACCTGAACCGATTACTACTACATCATATACCATAATTAGAGTCCTAAATATTTTGTTTTGGGTCTAGGGTTGCCACCATAAGTATCTATAGATTTCCAACCAGCTTCACCGATATTTGAGCCATATATTGGGTCACAAAATATCCCCTCCATACTCATCATAATGATACGAGATAGCCAATTGCGACCAAAATTTGTCTTTTCATACTCTCGTAGAGCTTTCTCTTTGGCTTGAATGTTCATTGTTATAAATTTCCCTTTTGTTCTTTTATCTAACTTCTTTGCACCTTTGAGTACAAAAGCTTTTATATCTTTATCAAAGCTATGATGGTTCATTGTGTTGTATAAAAATTGTGTAAGCTTCATAGATTTGGCTGAGGGTATAAGGCTTCCTGTCGGGAATAAATGCTCTTGTAGAGCTTCAAATATAGCTCTTAGTTTATCAAACTCTATAGAGAGTGGTATATAACTTTTGGCTTCTATATAAGGAGATATGCCCAATATAGAGCCTAGTATTAAAAAATTTCTTCTTTTCATAATATAATCTTTATTTTAATTTTGATTTAACTTCAATATTTTAGCATAAAGTCACTACACGCTATTTGCACTAGATTATATTATACTCTCAAACATTAAAAATAAAGGATGTGTTAATATGAAAAATTTGATTTTTAGCTCTTTGATTGCTTTAAGTTTAGTAGGTTTTGCAGGATGTACAAATAGTCATGATGCAGAAGTAGGAACATCTACGAAGTGTTCAGCTAGTGGAAAATGTGGGACAGATAAAATAAAAAAAACTTCAACAAAATGTGCTTCTAGTGGGAAGTGTGGGTAAATAGTTTAGACTATTATCTTGCTTATATATAAAATACGATATAGTAATTTGAACTAAAATTATAAATTAAAGGAATAAACATGAAAAAATTAGCGATACTATTAAGTGCTTTGGCATTGACATTTTCTCTTTCACTAGCAGAGGGAAATACAACAACGGATACAAATGGAACAAAATCTGAAACTCCAGCTAAAAAGTGTGCTGAGGGTAAATGTGGTCAAGGTAAATGTGGTTAATTTACACATAACTCTATCAATTTAAGGGCTTCATCTCATCTTAAATGAGGCTCTTCATCTATATTCCCCAAATCTATAGTATAATATTCTTAAAATAATACTCAAAAGGATATCTATGCGACACTTACTTATAATACTTATCTTACTATCATTCACTGCTTGTGATGATACAAAAGAGGAACAGCGTCAAAAAGAAGCCGAGATAGCTAAAAATATCCGTGCTGAAATGTTGGTGAAGTTTGAAGCTGAACAGAAAGCTCAAAAAGTGATTTTTGAAAAAAAACTCTTAGAGATGAAAGAACTCAATAAAATAAAGACGGTAACTCCTCCTGTAGTAGTAACTCATAAAGTAAAGATACCTAAACCTGTAGTATCTAAAGTAGAAACTCCAAAAGTGGAAACTCCAAAAGCACACTCTCCCAAAGTAGAAACCCCAAAAGAAGATAGCAAACTTACTCAAATGGGTATCGCTATAACTGAAAATAGTATCTCTATTGATATAAATAAAACCAAAACATATATAAAAGAGGTATCTCATAATTTAGATAAAAAAATTCAAGAGATAGGTGAAGATTTCTCAAAAGGTATTATCCAAACCAAAGAGGCAGGGATAGATATAAATGAGAAGCATATCCATATCGACCTAAATAAGACACAAAATCTAATCGAAGATTGGGGAAACAGAGTAAAAAGTTTTGTAAATCAATTTGATGAGATGGCAAAAACTATAGATACAAATTATACAAAGTAAAGGATATAAATGCAAAAAATAGATATGAACTCACCTGAGTTTAGAACAGAACTAGAGAAAACAACACAGTTTGTAGATAAAATATACAAACAGTTTAACTTCGCACCAAACCCAAATGAAGATGTTAATGAGGGTGTTAGAATGGGACTTGCTAGAAATAAGATGATTTATGGCAAAAGATTTTGTCCTTGTTTTATGGTAGAGGGCGAGACCAAGGAGGAACAAAAAGCAGGTGATAATAGAATATGTCCATGTAAACCAGCATTAGAAAAAGAGATACCAGAAGATGGACTCTGTCACTGTGGGATATTTTGTACTCATGAATATGCAAAAGCTCAATCAACACAAGATGAGATAGAAGAGATAGTACATCAACACTCAAAAGGTCTCAACAAAGAACAAGCAGAGACACTTCTTCAAGAGAAACAGATAGATGGAGATGAGCTTGAAGCGTTGATAGAAGCCAAGACTTTGGGTATGATTGATTTTTTACTTGTAGATGTTAGAGAGTATATGGAGTTTCAGATGAGTCATATCGTTGGTACTGATTTGCTTATACCTACTTCACAATTTTATGCCAAAATAGAAGATATTTCTGATAAAAAAGATTTACCAATTATAGTCTATTGTCATACAGGAAGCCGTAGTTATCAAGTACAACATGCTATGGAAAGTTTAGGATTTAAATATGTATCTAATCTCCAACCAGGGATTATCGCTTATTCAGGTGAGGTACAAAAGGGATAGAATACCCTTTTGATTAATAAAGTCTATTTTTTGTAGGTTTGGCACTGCCAAACACTCCAGTATGGTCAATTTGTTTGGTGATACCAAACCTACAAATACTTTAGAACTATTTAGCTTTCTTAACTGCTTTTTTTGCCACTTTTTTAGCTGACTTTTTTGTAGTTGGTTTAGCTTTTGTTACTACTTTCGCTACTTTTTTCGCTACTTTTTTTCTATTTTTCTTAGCTACTACCTTATTTGTTGCCTTTTTCGCTACTGAAGCTACTACTTTTTTCTTTAATACTTTTGCCATGGTTTTATCCTTATTTTTGTTTTTATACTATAAATATAATAGTATAATACATAGATTATACATTTTTTATAGATAAATGTCAAATATAAATATATTGGCATTGATATAGGTCAAACTTTTAGAGATAGATTTTGAGTAGAATTAACACTATTTACAAAGGATTAAGATAATGATAATCTCAACTTATATGAAGAACGAACATAGAGAGTGTGACACTCTATTTGCACAAGCAGAACAAGCCGTAGCATCCAATGATTGGAGTAGTGCGAAAAGTGCATTTGAAAGCTTTAGAGATGATACACTTCTACACTTTCAAAAAGAAGAAAATGAACTTTTTGTGAAATTTGAAGAAGCTACAGGTATGAGTGAAGGACCTACACAAGTTATGCGTTATGAGCATGAACAAGTGAGAGGACTACTCTCAAAGCTAGAAGATGCACTGTCAAATAGTGATAGAGATAGTTATCTATCTATCGCAGAAGCGATGATGATACTTCTACAACAACATAATATGAAAGAAGAACAGATGTTATATGCGATGTGTGATAGGGTATTGCCTGTAGAGACAAAAGAAGATATTATAGAGACTATGAAAAGTCTATCACTATGAGCAGAGTTTATATAGATACAAGAGAGTTTTCTCACCCAATACCGATGGAGATGGCTATAGAGGTAATAGTGTCACTTGATAATGATAGCTACCTATATATGCTCCACACCAAAAAGCCTATTCCTCTTTTGGATTTAGCCAAAACTCAACGATTAGAGAGCTTTTATTATGAAGATAGTCTAGGAGATTGGCATATACTAATCGCCAAAAATAGAACAATGGATTTATCTACTCTTCTACTCCAAAACCCTCCCAAAAAAGAGACTGATTAATGCTCTCTCAAAGTGGACTATCACTAGAACAAGCCCCTCCTCTTAGTGTAGTCTTGCGTCTATTCCTTATAGGCTCACTCTTTGGAGTGGTCGCAGGTCTGATGGTCATATTTTATGGTGTAGAGATATTTAATCCCTATAGCGTAGGTGCTGTGACACTCACTCATCTTTTCACTATTGGAGTAATGCTATTTTTTATGTTTGGTGCATTGTTTCAGATGTTGCCAGTAATCGCAGGAGTAACACTCTCCTCACCCTCCATAAAGTCAAATATCTTATTATATCCTCTAGCTTTTGGACTAATCTCTTTTCTATTAGCATTTAATCTAAATCTATCTTATTTATATATCATAGCTTCCATTTTATTAGGATTTGCACTAGTTTTTATCATATTTACAATGCTAAAAGAACTCCTCAAACTCACCCACCAAACACCATCATCCACAGGTATAACAATAGCCCTAATATCCCTTCTATTAGTCGTATCAATGGGAATATATATGCTTCTATCCATAAGTGGCACTATCACACCGATATATTACGAAGAGATTAAAATAGCCCACTACTCTTATGGACTATTTGGATGGATTACGCTTCTTATCATCTCTATATCATTCCAAGTGATAGAGATGTTTTATGTCACCCCACCCTACCCTAATATTATGAGTAAATATCTACCAATAGCACTATTCATTACACTCCTATTCTCTTTTTTATCACCTCTATATATTATAATAGTTGGAGTATTATTAATAGCCTATTCCATCACCACACTGATAAGACTAGCCCAAAAGAAACGCCCTCTAAATGATGCTACAATATGGTTTTGGCGTTTAGGATTAAGCTCTCTTATCGCCTCACTACTCTCTATCTATATATATCCACCAGTAGCCTATATCTTCTATAGCTCATTTGTGATAAGTATATTATTTGCAATGTTTTACAAAATAGTACCATTCCTAACTTGGTTTCACCTAAGCTCACAAGGCTACTTCACAGCCCCAATGATGCACGAGATAATAGCACCCAAAAATGCTATGAAACACCTATATCTACATATAATAACTATACTATTATATCTATCATCACTACTATATTCAGATATTATATTTCTAGCAGGAGTATCTACTTCTATCTCTTTTATGATTATAGGTTATCATATAATTTATGCTAAGAGTATATATAATAAGACGCAAAAGAATGAGAAGAAGATGGAGTATTAGAGGGTATATTAGATAGAATAATCAAATATGGAAATTCTTTGACTTTAAACTCAAACTTCTTATGTTCAACTTCTGAAGCCATTTTGGCTTATGCAGAGGATGGTTATTCTAAAATTGAGATTGCTTCCTTTCTTTGATTTTATTTGGATTATGCCAATCCAACTTAAAAACTCTCCAACAAACTAGCAATATAGTGAGGATTTTTCCTATTAAATACTTTGAATGTAGATAATATATGCTCTAGTTCTTCATAGCTTATGCCATACATTTTTGCCACGATAATATCATTCTCTATCTTTAGCATATCTACCTGTTTGTCTGTTTGTGGTAAATCTTTTTTACTAATATTATACTCTGTTGCCAATGATTTAAAATCATCAAAGTTATAATATAGCGTGAGTTTGAGTGAATTGATGATAAGTTTTTGATACTCGCTATTTTCTCTTAATTGTTTTTCGTCTGGTTGTGATATTGGGAGTCTCAAAAAATATGTTTTATTGACATTTATATCTACTAAAAATCTTAAAATATAATCAACTACAAAAGAGTTAAAAACAGCATTTAAAAACAGTAATTTTAGAGAAGAAATTTTATCAATTATTACTTTATCATTTTTAAGAATATATTTTTTAGGATATGAGATAATTACACTATTTCCTGCCCCAATATCTTTAGGTATCATAGACATTATTAGAGTTCTCTCATTTGTATTACTTGCGACAAGTCTAAATCCAATTCTCAAATATTCAGAATCAAATTTAATATATTTTTCAATATCTTTCCTATTAGAAAGTTGTAATCTCTCTAAAACAGTATTCTCTTTGGTATCACCTTTCTTCGGTTCGCAAAACTTAAAAATATCATTGATAAATCTATTAATCTCTTTTGAAAGTTTATAATCTTTAAACTCTTCATAATTTAAAAAATAATTAGCTTCATCAAACTTAGAGTTAAATTGCCAAAACATCTTCCCCTCCAAAAGATTTATAGAATTTTTAAATTTTGTTTCTTGAAAAAGATGTTTATCTTCTGTTAAATTTAATTCTCTTGTATTAAAATCTAAATATTCTGTATTGTATGTCTCAAATTTTGAATACATCTTTTCAATAATAGTCAAATCTTTTTTATCTTGAAACTCTAAAAATGCTAAATGAGTTGGAGATAGTTTTTTGATTACCTCTAAGTCATAATTGATAATTTTATCTTTTGTATTTAAAATTTTTGGATTATGTTGCATAAATCTTGTTTTTATTTCATTATTATTTGAGAAACTATTTTCAATTTGAAAAATAATATATTTAAACCTACTATCTACATCGTTAAAATGTTTTTCTCTATTCTCAAAGCTATAAGCGTAATTCCATTTTTGATTATTAAAGATATATTCTCTAAGAGTAGCTGAACCATCTTCACTGATAATAGCAGAAGGTGTAAGATATGTAAGGCTTCCATTTGGAGTAAGAAGTGATAAATTTCTCTCTATAAAAAATCTAAAAAAGTTTTGATTATTTCCCACACCTGCTGAATTTGTATAGATTAATTTAAAATACTTTTGTAACAAATCATAATAAGTTTTTTGCTCATCATATTTCTCTTTTATCTCTTTATTATCCAATAGATTTAATTGTAATTCCTTTTTTGCACTTGCTTTTAATGTACGATAGTTAGAACGATATTGCGAGAAAAAATCTCTATCATCAAGCTTCACAACATCCCACGGAGGATTACCAATAACTATATCAAAACCATTTTTGTGTGTCACTTCTGGAAACTCTACTTCATAGTTAAAAAAGCTATACTTTTGCGTATATTCTCTAATAGTATCAATGATTTTATCATCTTTACCCTTAAAAATTTTCTCCACCAATGCTGTATCTGCTTTGATATTGGCTATCTCTGTTTTCTCTTTTGTAATAGTTTGGAATTTCATAAGTGTTATAAGATTTAGAGCCAAATTTAATTTATCTAGCTTGGGTTTTATCTCATCTTCATATTTTTGTTTGGATAGATTTATCTCCTCTGCTGTAGTGTCTTGGATATTATCAAGTACCTTATAGACATCATTTAACTTGTCAAATTCAGAGATAAAATCACTTTGAAAAAGTCCATCTGATTTGGGAAAATATATATTAAACTCTTCTATTTTAGAGCCAATAAGAGAGTTACCCTGCTTGATGTGATGAGACAAAAAGCTAAGAGGTGTACCAAATATAAGAGAATCAATCCAAAGGGCAAGTTTGGTCAGTTCTACTGAAAATGGATTTAAATCTACTCCAAAAATACTCTTTTTGAGTAATAATCTTTTGAGTATATCATAATCACTTACCTCTATTGTTTCTTTAAATCCTATAAGATTGGCTTGTATTTTGACTCTCTCTTGGGCTACCATAGCTTGAAGTTTGGTATCTTCTGGTAGAGATATAATCGCTTTTTCAGTCAAATAACTTAGAGACTCTAACAAAAAGTGTCCACTACCACAAGAGTTGTCTATGATTTTGAGTTCTATGGGCTTTTTGCCTTTTGATAGCTCCAAATCAATAGCACTCTTGACCATAAAGCTTGATAGTGAAGTGGGCGTATAGTAACTTGCTGTTGATTTTCTGGAATTTGATGAGTTGGTGAGATAAAGCTCTCCTGCTTTATAATAGTTCTCTTTTGTGATTTGGGCTTTGTTGATAGCTCCATAATCATAACTATCCATATATCCTGATACTATTTTAGATGATTTTTTACTCTCTTTATACTCTACATAATAGAGATTTTTTTGGGCTATCTCAAAACGATACTCCAATAATCCCTCATATATTGAACCTAGATTGATGATAGATAGGTTTTTAAAATCTCTTCTAAATTGTGAACCCTTATCATTATCAAATACCAATAGTGAGTTGAGTACGATATAGAGGTCTTTATTGCTTAGAAATCGTCCTTTTTCTAGTAGGTGAGCATTATCTATATTGAAAAGCCCTCCATTAAATAGTGGTACTTCATAAGACTCATCACCCTCATTTAAGAGCCTAAATAATCGTCTAAGGTCTCCATAAAAATTAAATTCATTCTCTTCCTCTGCGTGTTTTTGGAGCTTGGTATAGAGTCTATTTAGAGACATATTATTATAATATTTATGTAGTGATAGTATCTTTCTGTTTTTGTCTTCAAAATAAGCGATGAAAAGCAATCTAAAAATCAGATAAAGGGTATTTTGATAAATAGTATGAAGAGTTTGAGTTTTATCTATCTTATAAATATTTTTACCAATTATCTCAAAGATAGAATCTCTATACTCTGTACCATATATGACATTTTTGAGGTCATTTTCCACCTCTTTCTTGATAGAATTATTCTCTTCTACTATCTTATTGACAACTTTGGTATCAACCGTATAAAAGTTCTCTCGCCTAAAGATAAAATAGAAATATCCAAAAGCTTCCATATCATCTTTATCAATAATAGCCTCCAAATCTATCTCATAAAAAGTTTTGGTCGTGGAGACTATAGAGTTATCATAAAATCTCCACTTTCTCCCATTGGTCAAAAATCCATAATCTATCTTAAATGTTTTGAGATAATCTAATAGCTGATAGTGAGGATTGAGCTTTTTATCTTTGCTCGTATTGTCTAATGCTATCTGATACGCTTTAGATTCACAAAAAAGCAAAATATTCTCTAGCTTTGCTTTATCATCTACAAATTCATCTTTTAATTTATCTGAAGCAAAAAGCGTATTATCAGGTTCAAATGATTGACCTTGGAAGCTTATCCTCTCTCTATACAAAAAATCATAGCCTAGTAGCTCAAAAACCTTATGTATAAATTCAATCTCTAGTGTAGCCTCTTTGGTTTTGATAAATTTATCTCTATTGTAGAGTGATTTTACAGAGTCAAAAATATTAGAAATATCTTCACTATTTTTATTAAGTTTTTCCAAAAAGTTTGTATCAAATAAGTTATTATCTAAAAAGTATTTATCGTTCATTAGTTATCTCCATTAAGTGGAAGATTATATCATAATATATTATTGTTTTCTTCATCTACAGAATAAGACCTAATCTCAATATACTCCATACCTTTTTTGACTATAAAATCACCATCTTTGGTATAATAGTTTAGGCTAATTATTCAATTTAACCCATAAATGAATTAGATTAATCTGTTTTTTTGATATGCAATTATGAGAAGAAGAGTATCTAGCAGTTTTTATAGTCTGATTTTCTTCTTTTAGTTTATCATCAATTGCCCATATTATATCAGTAGATGATTTAGTTTCTATCTCTTCATCTATCCAACTATTTATTTTATCCTTCCAAGTATCAAAATCATCTGTTTGAACATAGCCTATCATTCCTGATAAAACTAAACCATTACCATGCTTGTCTCTTTTAAATCTTTCTATTCCACCACCATTACCTTTATTGGCGATAAGATATTCTCTCTCACGATATTTATCCAATGTAGTATCTAATCTTTTTGCTTCTAATACAAAAAATGCTTTTTTAGAACCATTGATTATTACTGCAATATCTACTTCCGAAGAATTACCCGAAGAAGTATCTTCAATATATCCATGATGAAAGATAAAAGACTCTTTATCTCTTTTATTATTCATACAGATAACAAAATTATTATTTAAACCCTTTTCATTTTTTCCATCAATATAATCATTTATAAAAGTTGAAATATTATTTTCAATAAATTCTATTACCAATATATGTAAAGGTTTATCTTCAATTGGGAGATTACCAAGACTACTTCTTTTAATACTTCTATTATTGACTTGCATTTAATATCTCATATCTACTAAATCAGCAAAAGTATCATCTGCATCTTTTACAGCAATAGATTTCAGCCAGTAACGATATTGTTTTGGTTTTATTATATAAATTAAATTGTTATCATAATATTTAAATACTCTTGTTATATTAACATTTTTACCTATTTTTTTATTGATTAAGTTTTCTATATCCTTGTCACTTAGAGAATCATCATCAAATAGATAATTATTTGGTTTATTTTTATAATAAAATGACATAATTATAAATTGTTCTGTTTGTAAAACTTCCAATGGTATAAATTTATTATATACAGTATTTATTAAATCACAATATATATTTTGATATTCTTTTATCTGTATCTCATCTACATTTTCAAATATTGGTAAATCTTGTTTGCCATTAATCCAATCAAGCATATAATCAATAGTATCATCTGCAAAATATTGTTCAGTTTTTGATAATTTTATATCTTCTATATTTTTAGGATATGGAAGATTATCTATATCATTCTTATATAAAACTGTTGCTTTATCAACTCCAGCTTTACCACTTGTTGCAATTAAATAAAACAGATACTCCTTAGAATAAGAGACTAAGGTATTACTTAACAATTGTAAATCTTTTCTATCAGTTTCTGGGGCATGTATTCCTATTGTATCATTTTTAAAAATCAGATAATCATCTCTTAATTCACTAACAATTTTATATTTACCAAGTTTCTTTTTTATCAGAAGATGAGGAGGTGTAAAAAGCTCTTTAGGTTTTATTCTATGAAAAGACTCAGCTTTTTCTATACATATCTGACTATCATCAATTCCCTCTTCAAGAAAAGCTTTTGCTGGTAAAAAAGGTTCTCCTGTCATATATTCAGCATATTTAGGTTTTGTTGTATTATTATTTTTAGCCATATATCCTTCAAGATATACCCAGTTATTATTATCTATTTTATCTTCCAGATATTTTCCTAGAGTCATTTTATATTGATTCAATCTATTAACAATATCTACAACTCTATTGCCACCAACTAAATTACACTTCCAAATATATCTGTTTTCTATTGCTTCTTTATAATTTATCCAATGAAAATCATAATAACTTAAATCAAAATATAATTTTTCTTTTGCTTCAAATGTTTGTCTAACTGTAAGATGTAGGACTTCCATAGTTTTCATAGCTTCCATATCAGGTTTGTTATTTTCAAAACATAATACTGCTGTTGGTACATTGATACTTACTTTTTTGCCTTTATTATCTTTTTTACTTCCATCATAAAGTTTATTTAATCCTGTAAAATCTATTACTTGTCTAAGATTAAAATTCTCCAAAAGATATTTTCTAAATAATTCTACATTGTTATTATATAAAATTCCAGAGTTTTGTACCATAGATATAAGAGCATCTTTTTTTAGTAATTTAAAACTTTGCTCTATAAATAGATATGCCAAATTATCATCAGGTAATTTTGGTCTATTGAGTATATTTAATTTTTTTGAGATTATTTTATCACTCATAAAAGGTGGGTTTCCTATAACTAAATCAAAATCTTTTATCTTGGGATAATCATCTCTATGTAGTAAAAGCTCAAAAAAATCATTTGATATTAAATTACCAGTTTGAGACAAATCATCAAAATGCAGTTCATCCCAAATAACTTCTGGAGCTAAAATATCACATAAGGCTAAAGAGAGGCTAAACTTTGCCACTTCTACAGCTTCTTTTTTTATATCTATTCCAAATATATTATCTATAATTAAAGATTTTAAAATTTCTACACTAGGTGTTTTGAAGTCATTATTTATCATCCATCTCTGCACTAACCTTTTAAAGGTAGCTACTAAAAAAATACCTGAACCACAAGCAGGGTCTATTACTTTAAAGTCAATTTCTAAACTATCTAAAGGTATCATCTCATCTATCATAAAATCAACTAAAATAGATGGTGTATATACTACACCTTTTTTTTCATCTTCGGTTAAAAATAACTCATAAATATTACTTATTAGTTCAATTGGTAAATCTTTAAATGAATATAAATCCCAAAAATGTAATTGTCCTTTATTATCAATATTTGGTTGTAAAAACTTTTTAAACTCTTTTAAATCAGCTTTTTTTAACTCTTCTAGCTCATCTTCTTTAAATTTAAAAATTCCTCCATTAAAGTGTCTGCTTAAAGCAGAAAAAAGTTCAATTAAAGGCTGATTATTCTCCTTGCAGTTTTGAACTATATCCTTAAAAGATTTTGCACCTTCAAAAAAATCATTCCAATATGTTAATTTAAAAACTTTTTTCTCTTCTAAGTATTTCAATAATATAGATTTAATAAGTAAACTATTGGTAAGAGTTGGAGACAAGTCAGTTTTTTTAATTAATCTATCTCTCTCAAATGCCAATTTATCTAGCAACGAATTATAGGCTGTATTTTTATGAGAAAAATTCTTATTATATTTTTCATTCCAAAATTCACCACTATCAAACATATTTGCTTTAAAATACATGAGTTCCTTTTGAACTTCTGAGGCTATTTTAATTATCTCTAGTGGTTCTATATTTGGTGAATCAATATCTTTTTTTGACATACTATTAAATATCTTGATTTCTGTTTTGGTAAATATAAAAAACATAGGAACGATGCAAGAACTCCACAATTCTTTATGTAAAGAGTCAATATCTTTTTCTTCTTCATAAATATAAATTTGAGGGATAGGTGATCTATTTTCAAAATATCTAAAATATACTGCTTCTGCTCCATATTTTTGAGCTTCTAGTAGGTGTATTTTAATATCATTATTATTTTCTTGACTAAAATCTTTTACAAATTTTAATCCGTTATTATCCCCATTATTTAGCATTCCAAGCTTATCTAACCCTTTATTTAATATATCACTTGGAATATAACTCATTAAAACCCCTCTTAATTTTATCTATAATTATAACCTAAATAACCCAATTTAGTAGTTAATTTTTACCCCAAATTCACACTCTGTTGCCCTATCTCTTTATATCTTTTATAGTAACTCTGGACAAATTTTCAATATTTTCTTTGATAGTGTATTGTGAAAGATAGTTTTTGGCTAAATCTCTATACGCCTCTTGATATAGTGCTTTCATATCATCGTATCTGTTATAGTCTATATCTATTTTGTCACTATAGCTTAGTTTTAAATTTTAGAATTTTATTTTAGGGGTCAGAGTGTGCCAAGAAGGCGTAACAACTAAAGTAATTTAGGAGGATTGCATTAGCTATGCTATAAAGAAGATGGTAGTAGGTCTACCGTAATCGCTATGCAAG